>JAFAED010000515.1 GCA_023424275.1 Pseudomonadota bacterium
GATTTCAGCAATGCAACATTCGCCTTTTCGGTCGGCGACAGCGACACCGTATCGGTCGTGGGGCGATACCAGCCGAACTGGGCGAAATGCGCACGCAGCGCGGGATCCTTGAACCGGAGGCCGCGGCGCGCGAATATTTCGTTACGCGCGATGCGCAGTTCGAGCGCGCTGTAATTGCCCAGTTCCTCGGCGGTCAAAAGCCGCTCCGACGAATCGGGGATGACCACCCCGCTGCCGCCGACGCCCGTGGGCATCGGCCCCGCGGGTTGCGGCGTGGCAGCCCCCTTGCCCTCGATCAGGCGGATATATTTGCGAAACATAAAACCCGTGGTGCCGTCGGCCTTGCGGACGCGCCACCATGGCCCCGGCTGCCCGTAGGTCAGGAATTTCTCGCCCTCCAGCACCTTGCCGACGATCGCCGCCTGCGTGCTCCCGCTCGCGCGGATATTGGTGAAGCCGTCGGGATCGTCGATCATCGCCGCGAGCGTGAAGGCCTCGGCCGGCTGTCCGCCTGTTTCGGCGGGAGCTTCCGTCGATGGAGCCGCCGGCGCTGTCGTTTCGGCGGGCGCTGCGGCCTGTTCGGGCGGCGTGGCAGCGGGTTGCAACAGCTTCCACGCGAGCAACGCGACCGCGATCGCCGCCAGCCCGAGCAACGCCCAGGGCAGGAAGGACGATTTTTGCGCTGTCGGAGCTGCCTCGCGTTCGGGTTGAACGGGCGGCGGCGCGACAGGCCTTGCCGCCGGCGCCGCTGCAACCACAGCCTCGCGTCCACACAGCTCTTCGAGGCTCATCAGCACTTTCCGCCAGCCGCTATGCCCCGGATCGCCGTTCCAGTCGCTCAAATCTGCGAACTGGATCTGGTTGAAGGGCAGCGGCGGCATCACATCGTCGATCGCCGTCTGCACCAGCTTCTTCTGATTGCGCGCGACATCGGCCTCGGCCCGCACCCATTCGGACGCGGCCGAGGTGTGCGACCAGACGACGATTGCCGCTTTCGCGCTGCCGATCTTTTCGGCGATGACATCGCCATAGGATCGATGCGGCGGAAGCTCTGCATCCCACCACACGTCATAACCCGCCGCCGCGACGGCAGCCGCGATATCCGCGACCCGCGCCTTGTTGTCGCGCGAATAGGAAATGAACACATCGACCATCGGCTAGCCCCCTGTTTTGAAGAGGCTAGCCGTCAATCGATCGATTTTCCAGCCCGGCGTCAGAAGACCGCCTTCGGCGTCTCCTCCTTCATCATCGCCGCGCGGACCATCGGGATCGGCGGACCGCCATAGGACAGGAACTCGTCGTGGAAGGCCTTCCACTTCGTCTTGTCGCCCTTGGTCCAGTCGTCGCGCAGCTTGCGGATCATCAGCTTGCCCATCGTGTAGTTGAGATAGGCCGGGTCATAGGTGCCGCGCGCCGCCTGTTGCCGCGCATTGCCTTCGTCCTGATAGCATTGCTCCTTGAACAGTTTTTCGCTGTCCGCGACGGTCATGCCCTTTGTGTGCAGGCCAATTGCCGAGAGGTAGCGACAATCGCGCAGCAGCGCGTTCGACAATTGGCCGATATGCGTTTCGGGATCGCCCTCGCCGAGCCCCGCATCCCACATCATCTCCTCGGTATAATGCGCCCAGCCCTCGGCAAAGGCATAGCCGACGAACAATTTGCCGAAGATGCTTTCCGCGCGGTTCGAATGGAGGAAGTTGAGGAAGTGGCCCGGCCACACTTCGTGGACCGAGGTGAAGAGCAGATCCTTCTTGCCCGGCACGAAACCGTCCTGCGTCGCCTTGTCCCACGTCGGGTCGGGCGGCGAGATATAATAGACCGACGGCAGGCCCTTCTCATACGGCCCCGGAATATCGATATAGGCGCTGTTCTGCCGGTTGTACGGCGGCGACTCCTCGACCTGCGCCTGCTCGGTGCCTGGGATCGTCACGATATCCTTTTCGACTAGGAAGGCCCGCAGCGTGGGGAGCTGACGCCGCGCTTCGGCGACCGGGCCGTCGGCGGGCTTGTCCGAGTTCATCTTCTTCATGCAGTCGGCGATCGTCATCCCCGCAGCATAGGTCGCACAGGCCGCCTTCAGCGCGTCCTGATTGCGCTTGAGATCGGCCTGCCCGATGCGTTCCAATTCGTCTAGCGGCGTATCGACGCCTTCGTTGGTCAGGATCATCTTCGAGAATTTCTCGGCGCCCAGCGCATAGCCGTCGGGCGTGCCTGGCTGCGATCCGACATATTTGGCAAGGTCAGTCATCGCCGCGCCGGCTTTTGCGGTCGCCTCGTCGAACTGCTTCTGCAGCGCCTCATCCTTGACCGAAGCAAAAGCCGCCTTGGCATCGCCCTTATAATAGTCAGCGAAACCGCCGAACCCCGCAGTGCCATATTTGACGAAGGTGGCGGGCAGCGGCAGTTTCAAGTTCGCCTTGATCTGCGCGGCAGCAGCAGGGACTTTTTCGGCATAGGCGATGAACGCCTTCATCCGCGTCGTCGCATCGGCATAGGGCCGCGCGATATAGACATTGGGGTCGAGCGCGCCGGTGTAGAAAGCGGGATTCTTCTGGGCAAAATCGGTATCGCGAAGGAAGAAGAGCTGACCTTGCGCAACATGGATCAGATAGCCGCGCTCGAATTTCTCCGCATCGGACATCTCGCCGTCGAACGCCTTCGCATCGGCGATCGCTTTTTCGAGATAGGCCGCCTGCTTTTCGAGTCCCTCGGGCGACCAGTCGGGGAGTTGGCCGTCGAACTCATGCTTGCCCTGATAGACCGCGAAATTCGGGTTGAGCGGGAAATAGCCCTTCAGGAAATTGTCGCGAAATTCGGTCCAATTCTTTGCGCCCGATGCGGTCGCCGATTTGTTGTCAGACGCATTGCATCCGGCCAGAACCAGCAGCGTCGCGGCCATCGCCGCACCGCCAAAGCGGGCAAATTTGCTCGTCATTCGATAGTCTCCCTCAATCGATGGCGGGTATCTGCCACCGCGCCCGGTCGATGGCATCCCCTAATCGACGAACGGCATATGTCCGGGTGACTGGACAGCGCCGAAAAGAACGATAGGGCGGACGGCGATGGCAACGATCCCACCCCCCGAAGGCGAAGAACCGGTGATGCCGGAGGCGACGCCCAAAGCCCCCTCCCCCCTCAGTTACCCCGATTTCCGCTATTTCTGGGTCGCACGCTTCACTGCGGTGATGGCGACGATCGCGATGGTCGTGGTCATCGGTTACCAGCTCTATGACACCGCGCGCACCGACTATGGCATGTCGATCAAGGAAGCGTCGTTCCAGCTCGGGCTGCTCGGCCTCTTCCAGTTCGTTCCGCTCGCAATCCTGACCCCCGTCGCCGGCTGGGCCGCCGACCGCTTCGAACGGCGCAGCGTCGCGATCTTTTCGAACCTGATCGACCTCCTTATCGCCGCCACGCTCGGCTGGTTTACCTGGCACGACCAGTTGACGCTGCCTTTGCTCTTCGGCCTTGCCGCGCTGCACGGCGTCGCGCGCGTCTTCTCCGGCCCGGCGATGAGCGCGATCGCGCCCAATATCGTGCCGCCGGCAGTATTGCCGCGCGCGATCGCGATGAGCAGCATCGCCTGGCAATCGGCGTCGGTCATCGGGCCCGCCGCGGGCGGCCTCATCTATGCCGCGCATCCGGGGGCGGTGTACATCTTCTCCGCGCTCCTTCTCGCCATTTCGGCCTTCACGCTCAGCCGCGTTCGGCCGGTCCTGCCGCCGCCCGCCGAGGTCCGTCGCCATCCATTGCGCGAAATGGCCGACGGATTGCGTTTCGTGTGGGTCGAACGCTTCCTGCTCGGGACGATCACGCTCGACCTGTTTGCCGTGCTGCTCGCGGGGGCGACCGCCATGTTCCCGGTGTTTGCGCGCGACATATTGCACGCAGGCCCCGAAGGCGCAGGCCTGATGCGCGCCGCCGTCGCTGCCGGATCGGTCGGCGTTGCCGTGGGCCTTGCGATCCGCCCCATCGAACGCAACGTCGGCGTGAAGATGCTGTGGGCGGTTGCGGCGTTCGGGGTCGGAACGGTCGTTTTCGGCCTTTCGACCAACCTGATCCTGTCGCTCGTCGTGCTGGTGATCATGGGCGCGGCCGACATGTTCTCTGTCTTCGTGCGCGGTACGTTGATCCAGCTCAACACCCCCGACCATATGCGCGGCCGCGTCAGCGCTGCGTCGGGACTCGCGATCTCGGCATCGAACGAACTCGGCGAAATGCGCGCCGGCGCAATGGCGGCCGCGCTCGGCCCGGTCAGCGCTGTCGTTGTAGGCGGCGCCGCGGCG
>JAFAED010000020.1 GCA_023424275.1 Pseudomonadota bacterium
ACCGGCAACGAGGACATCCATCACCTCGACACCAAAATGCCCTTCGGCCGCGTCGCGGTCCCCGCCGACGTCGCCGCCGCAGTCGTCTGGTTCGTCAGCGACGCGAACAGCTATTGTTCGGGCCAGAAACTCAATATCGACGGCGCAGGACAGGCGACATTCCGATGAAACAGATCCTTCTCGCGGCGTCCTTCGCCCTCGCGCTCGGCGGCTGCGCAGCCGCACAATCGAAAGAGCCGCGCCTGGCGGCCGACAAGCCGGCGCCCGATGCACCGATGTTCGAGCCGACCGAGGTGGAGAGCCGCGGATCGGTGACCGTCGGCGGCGTCGCAATCCCCTATCGCGCGGTCGCGGGCACGCTCGTCATCCATCCGAGGGGCTGGGACGATAGCGTGCCGATCGATCGCAAGCGCGACAAGGATGCCGCCGGAGACGTGCCGGACTCCGAAGCCTCGATGTTCTACGCCGCCTATTTCAAGGAAGGCGCACCCGCCGAAACCCGGCCGATCACCTTCCTCTTCAACGGTGGCCCGGGTTCGCCGACTTTGTGGCTCCACATGGGTGCCTATGGCCCCGTGCGCGTCGAGACGCCCGATCTCGTCCACGGCAGCGCACCCTATCGCACCGTCGCCAACGACCAGAGCCTGCTCGACGTCTCCGACCTCGTCTTCGTCGACGCGCCCGGCACCGGCTTCAGCCGCGTCGCGGGGAAGGACAAGGACAAGGCGTGGTTCGGGGTCGATCAGGACATCCACGCCTTCACCATCTTCGTCCGCGATTTCCTGTCGAAATATGGCCGCTGGAAATCGCCCAAATATCTCTATGGCGAAAGCTATGGGACGATGCGCGCGGCGGGAATGACGCTGGCGCTGCAGAAACAGGACATCGACCTCAATGGCGTGATCCTGCTCTCCGACATATTGAACTGGGACCTGTTGCCCGACGATCCGCAGGTCAATCCGGGGGTCGACCTGCCCTATGTCGTGACGCTGCCCACCTATGCCGCGACCGCCTGGTATCACAAGCGCGCCGGCGTCGGCCGCGATCTCGCGTCGTGGCTTGCCGAGGCCGAGACCTTCGCGACCACCGACTATGCGCTCGCGCTGATGAAGGGGAACGACCTTCCCGATGCCGAACGACAGGCTGTCGCGGCAAGGCTCCACGCCTACACCGGGCTCCCGGTCGACTATCTGCTGAAGACCGACCTGCGCATCCAATATGGCGCGCTGCAAAAGGAACTGCTCGCCGACCGGGGGCTGACGACCGGAACGCTCGACACGCGCTTCACCGGCGCGACGCTCGATCCCTTGAGCAAGGTCGCCTCGAACGATCCGCAGGGCGCCGCAATCGGCGCCGCCTACACCGCCGCGCTCAACGATTATGTCCGCGGCACGCTCGGCTATGGCGCGGGCCGGCATTATGAGGGCGGGCTCGATGTCTATTCCAGCTGGGACTATAAGCACCGCCCGCCCGGCGCCGACCGCGCGCTGATCGCGCTGCCCAATGTGCTGCCCGATCTCGCGGTCGCGATGAAACAGAATCCGAAGATGAAGCTGCTCGTCACCGGCGGCTGGTTCGACGTCTCGACGCCCTATTTCGCCGGCCGCTACGAACTCCGGCACCTTCCCGTGCCCAGGGAGTTGCAGGCGAATATCGCCTATAAATATTATCCGGCCGGCCACATGATCTATGTGAAACCCGACCTGCTGGCCGAAATGCGCACCGACGCCGCCGACTTCATTCGGCGAACCGACGGGATCGACTAAGCCGGCGCCGTCATCCCGTGCTCGGCCGGGATGCCGGCCGGCGGCCCGTCGGGAATGCGCATCAGTTCGGCCTCGCTCGCGCCGGCTTCATAGCGGGCGAGCAGTTCGTCGGGGTCATATTCGACCCCGATCGGATTGCTGCCGAACAGCTCGCTCTTCATATAGGCGACCCCGTCGGCGACGCTGCCATGGTCGACCTGGAACTCCATCCGGTTGCCGTCGGGATCCTGATAATAGATCGACAGCGCGATACCGTGGTGGATCGGCCAATAGGGCATGATGCCCATAGCCTTCAGTCTCTTGTACGTCGCGAGCAGGTCGCCCGCACTCGCGAACGTATAGGCGACATGATTGACCCCGACATCGCCGCGCCCGCCGTCGCCGCCGGGCTTCAGCAGTTCAAGGTTGGCAAAGGCGAAGCGGTGATGCTCGTCGTCATAGGTCAGGAAGGCGAGCGCCGGGTCCTGGTGCACGACCTCGGCCTCGAACACCCTTTGGTACCATTCGATCATCTCGTCATAGCGCCGCGTCATATAGACGACATGCGCGAACTTGCTCGGTTTCGTCATGGCCCCACTCCATCCAACGACCCGGATCGATGCTGCGCGCCTTCGTTCCATTGTGCAAGTCCGAACCCCTCCGCTAGAGGCGGACCATGCGCCCCGATTCGCCCTCGCCCGTCATCCCCTTCCTGATCGCCTGCGCAGGCATCGCGACCTTTTCGGCGATGGACGTGCTGATGAAGGGGCTGTCGATCGACATCGGCGCCTATAATGCCGTGCTGTGGCGCACCGGCACCGGGACGATCTTCGCCGGCCTCCTCTGGTTCGCAAGCCGCCCCAAATGGCCCGACCGCCCCACGATGCAGATCCACGCCTGGCGCTCGCTGTTCGTCGCGGGCATGGCGCTCAGCTTCTTCTGGGCGCTCGCGCGGCTGCCGATGGCCGAGGCGATCGCGCTCGCCTTCGTCGCACCGCTGATGGCACTTTACATGGCCGCGATCTTTTTGGGCGAGAAGATCGGACCGCGCTCGATCGCGGCGTCGCTGCTCGGGCTCGCGGGGGTGATCGTCATCGTCGCGGGCAAGCTTGGCGGCAGCAACTATAGCGACGAGGCGCTGCTCGCGGTCGGCGCGGTGTTCCTCTCGGCGATCTTCTACGCCTACAACCTCATCCTCGCGCGGCGGCAGGCGAAGATGGCCGAGCCGATGGAGATCGCCTTTTTCCAGAATTTCTTCGTCGCCGCGATCCTCGCGCTCGGCGCGCCCTGGTTCCTCGCGGTGCCCGATGCAGGCCAGGCGCCGAACATCCTCGGCGCCGCCGTCCTCGCGACGACCTCGCTGCTGCTGCTGAGCTGGGCCTATGCCCGCGCGGAAACGCAGATCCTCGCGACGACCGAATATACCGGCTTCCTCTGGGCGATGCTGTTCGGCTGGTACTTCTATGACGAGGCGGTCACGCTGCCGACCTTCGCCGGCGCGGTGCTGATCGTCGCCGCCTGCCTGATCGTCGCGCGCAAGGTTCCGCACAAGGATCCGGTGGAGCCGGCGGCGGCTTAGTCCCCCTCCCGCTTGCGGGAGGAGAGCAGTTCACACCGCCGCGCGCGCCAGCCGGTCGTTGATCGCCGCGCCCAGCCCGTCGAACGGGATCGCCGCCACCGCGATCTTCGCCTTCGCGCTCGCCGCGCCTGCGTGCAGCGCGTCGAACAGGTGCGCCGCCGCCTCGGTCAGGTCGCCCGCCGCACTCAAATCATAATCGCCGGCCAACGCGCCGAAGCCGATGCCGAACTCGTCCGGGGCAAAATCGGCCGCGCCCAGCCGCACCGGCTTGCCCGGCGCATAATGGCTCGCGAGCATCCCCGGCGCGACGATCTCCGATCCCTTGACCCCGGTCACCGCCAGCCCGCTCGCCGCCGCCAGCATATCCGCCGTCACCGGCCCCGGCCGCAGCATTTCGACCGCCCCGTCCTTCACGCGCGCGATCGTCGATTCGACCCCCGCCGTCGTCGGCCCGTCGTCGATCACCAGCGCGATCCGTCCGTCGAGGCTGGCTAGCACATGGCTTGCCTTCGTCGGGCTCACCTTCCCGCTCGCATTGGCGCTGGGCGCCGCAAGCGGCGCGCCGCTTTCGGCGAGCAACGCCTGCATCGCGCGATGCCCCGGCACCCGCAGCGCGATCGTGTCCAGCCCCGCCGTCGCGATGCTCGCCACCGGGCAATCGGCCGTACGCGGCACGACCAAAGTCAGCGGCCCCGGCCAGAAGGCTTCGGCCAGCATCCGCTCGACAGCATCGAACACCCCCAGCCGCTCGGCTGCGGCCAGATCGGGCACATGCACGATTAGCGGATTGAAATCGGGCCGCCCCTTGGCGGCATAGATGCGCGCGACAGCCTCGGCATTGCGCGCATCGGCGGCGAGGCCATAGACAGTCTCGGTCGGCACCGCGACCGGCTGCCCCTCCCCGACAAGCCCCCCGGCGCGCGCGATTGCCTCCGGCCCGAAGGGGCGGATATCTGTCGTCATGCGCGTTTGACCGTCGGCCATGCCGCGCTATAGCGCCCGCGCAACGATATTCACCAGGAAAGTCGGCCTCAAGCATGACCTATACGCCGCCCACCACCGAACAGCTGTTCGTTCTCGACCATATCGCGCGCGTCGACGCGATGGCCCAGCACGAACGCTTCGCCGCCGCGACCCCCGACATGGTCGAGGCGATCGTCACCGGCATCGGCGAATTTGCCGCGGACGTCTTCGCCCCGCTCAATCGCGTCGGCGACGTACAGAATCCGAAATGGGACAATGGCAAGGTGACGATGCCCCCGGGCTTCAAGGCGGCGTACAAACAGTTCGTCGAGGCCGGCTGGGGCAGCATCGACAGCCCGGGCGCCTATGGCGGGCAGGACCTGCCCTTCACCCTCGCGACGGTGGTGATCGAGGCGCTGGGCAGCGCCGACATGGGCTTCACCCTGTGTCCGATCCTGACCCCCGGCGCGATCCACGCGCTGATGGCCTATGGCACCGAGGAACAGCGCCAGACGTGGCTGCCCAAGCTCGTCACCGGCGAGTGGAACGGTACGATGAACCTGACCGAGCCCGCCGCGGGCAGCGATGTCGGCGCGCTGCGCTCGACCGCCGAAAAGGTCAGCGAAGGGCCGAACGCCGGCCTCTATAAGATCAAGGGGCAAAAGATCTTCATCACCTTCGGCGAGCATGACCTCACCGACAATATCGTCCACCTCGTTCTCGCGCGCACGCCCGGCGCGCCCGAGGGGACGCGCGGCATCTCGCTGTTCCTCGTTCCCAAATACCGCCTCGACGATGCCGGCAATTCGACGATTTCGAACGGCGTCCACTGCGCCTCGATCGAGCACAAGCTCGGCATTCACGGCTCGCCGACCGCCGTGATGGTCTATGGCGAGGGCGAGGATTGCCTTGGCGAGATCGTCGGCGACGAAATGGGCGGCATGAAGGCGATGTTCGTGATGATGAACAATGCGCGCCTGATGGTCGGCTGTCAGGGCGTCCAGATCGCCGAACGCGCGACGCAGCAGGCGCAGCGCTATGCCGCCGAACGCGTCCAGTCGTCGCTCGCGGGCTCGCCCGATCGCACGCCCGTGACGATCGCGCACCACCCCGACGTCAAGCGGATGCTGTGGCGGATGCGCGCCCAGACCGAGGCCGCGCGCGCGCTCACCTATTATGCCGCGGCGCAGATCGACTTCGGCAAATTGGGCGACGAGGCCGCGGCGATGCGCGCCGAAATCCTCATCCCGCTGGTCAAGGCGCACGCGACCGACATCGGCTGCGAGGTCGCCAGCCTCGGCGTGCAAGTGCATGGCGGCATGGGCTTCATCGAGGAAACCGGCGCCGCGCAGCATTATCGCGACGCGCGCATCGCCCCGATCTACGAAGGCACCAACGGCATCCAGGCGGCCGACCTCGTCGGGCGCAAGCTCGGCATGGCGGGCGGCGACCTCGTCCGTGGCCTGATCGACGATATCGCGGCGGGCGCCGCCGATTTCCCCGAATTGCAGCAATTGGTCGACGCCTGCCGCGCGGTCACCGACTGGATGGTGTCGGCAAACACCGGCGACCGGCTCGCGGGCAGCTACCCCTATCTCACCATGCTCGCCACCGCGACCTGCGGCTGGCTGATGGCGATCCAGCACAAGGCGGCGCGCGCGGCGCTCGACGAGGGCAGCGGCGACACCGCCTTCCTCGAAGCGAAGATCGCCTCGACGCGCTTCTACCTGCAACAGATCGTCCCCGCGGCGACCGGCCTCGCGGCGTCGGCGCTCGCCGGCGACGCGGCGCTCGCACCGCTTCCTGCGATCGCCTGAAACATATGGAATCCTGCGCCTTGCGCCCGATCGCCCGGCGTAGGATTTCATTCATAATTAACGCGATGATAACCATCTACGACTAGGCACGGGCCAGCAATTGCTGGAGACGTGCGTGCCCATCCCGGTCAAAAGTCTGATCATCAGCTGGCGAACGATCGCGCTCTCTCTGATTCTGAGTGTGATCGTCGGTGTCAGCGGTGCCGGCGAATTACCCGACCGGATGATTTCGATGGCGACGAGCCGCATCGCAGCACGCGCGGTCTCGGGCGATACAGTGATTGTCGCCCTCGACGACAAGACATTGCGGGCAATCGGCGATCGCGACTTCGATATCAATCATCATACCCGTCTCGTGAAGGCAATCGACGCATCGCCGGCGAAGCGCCTGTTCGTCGACTTCTCTTACGAACGCCGGCTGAAGGATCGCAACTTCCCTCAATTCGCCGCGGCCGTACGCCATATGGGGACCCGCATCGTCATGGCGGTGCCGGCCAGCAGCCTGGACGGCAGCACAGCGGTTATCGATAGCTGGCCCGACCCGTCTTTCGGAACCCGCACCGGCCGTGGCTGCATCTGCTGGGAATATGAATTTTGGCAGGTCTGGAAGGTGCCGCTGGCGGTATCCGCGAACGGCCAGATTCTCCCCAGCTTCGCCTCGATCATTGCAAACCGCCCGCTCGATCGCCCGTCGACATTCGCGCTCGACCTATCTTACGACCCTGCGACGATCACCCAATATAGCGCGATCGACGTCATGGACGGCAAGATCGCTCCCGACCTGCTGCGCGGCAAGGATGTCATCTTCGCTCCCGCGTCCGCCGCTTCGCCCGACCAGCATTATTTGCCCGGGCACAACAAGGTCCATGGCGCCTATATCCACCTGATCGCCGGTGAAGCGCTCAAACGCGGCAATCCGGTCGACATCGGCTGGGTACCCGCACTGGCACTCTCTTTCATCGCCGTACTCGGCGCGCTTGCGTGGCGCGGCGGTCGCTGGTTCGCGCTGAGCGCGCTCGGGCTGACGCTCGCGCTCATCGCCGCCAAGGTTATCTGGAGCCTTTCGCTGGTATCAATTCAGGTGGGCGCCGCCCTATTCTTCATCGCAGCGATCAGCGCCAACGTCTCCCGCAACCGGCGCCGGTCGCTCGCACAGCGCGAAAATCCGGTATCGGGCCTCCCTAATTTCGAAGCGCTCCGATCGCAGCCCGCCTTCGGCAGCGCGACTGTGATTGCGGCAAAGGTCGTCAATTTCGAAGATCTCGCCGCCTTCATTCCCGGCGACGGGATCGGCAAGCTGGTCGAACAGGTCACGCGCCGCCTCCAGCTCGCATCGCAGGGCACGACGCTCCACCACGATCTCGACGGCACCTTCGCCTGGCTCGTCCCTTATTATCAGCACAGCCAGATCGAGGGTCAGCTTGCGGGGCTTGCCGCGCTGTTCAACGCGCCGCTGACGATCGGCGAACTGCGCGTAGACGTCGCGATCGCCTTCGGGGTCAACGACGAGTTCGAGGG
>JAFAED010000168.1 GCA_023424275.1 Pseudomonadota bacterium
AATGATCGTCCAGTTTAAGGAGCTGTAGTCGGGGCCGAATCGGAGCGTGCGATCGACTTATGAGGTCAGCGAGGTGAAGGTGAGGTTCTCGTTCAGTTCCTTCTCGACCGTCAGGCTGTAGATGCCGAACTTATCGTGGGTAGGCTGGTTCAGATTGTAGGACGAGGTGAGATCCGGCAGATTCAGGAAATATTGGCTCGAATTCTTCTGTTTGTAATCCTGATGGAAGACCGCCGGCAGGATCGTCCAGCTTGGATCGGGTTGCCAGATCGCCGAAAGGCGCGCAACGCGGGTATCTGCCTCGTTCCAGTTCTTGTCGCTCAGCGTGCTTCCGGTCGAGCGCACGAGCGGCGTGTAGTCCGGCTCGGTAGTCGAGAAGCCACGGCTTTCGTAATTTCCGTTGGCAATATTATCGATGTAGCCGCCTTCGTGGCGATAGGAAAATCCGGCGCGCAGCGCGAGCTTGTCCTCGATCACCGGCAGGTTGACAATCGCCTCACCATGGTAGCTCATGGCGCCATGCCTGGTCGTAGCCGCACCTGCAGCGATTTCGCCGGCAAACTGGGTCGGATCTGGCCGCGCGCTGACATATTTGATCGCGCCGCCCATTGAACTCCCGCCGTACAAAGTGCCTTGGGGGCCCTTTAGAACTTCCACCCGCGCCATGTCGAAGAAGACCGGGTCGATGCCTCCGGAAAAATTCGTGCTGATCGTCACGAGCGAGACGTCATCGAGGAAGAAGGCGACCGTTGGCGAGGACGCGACCGTGCTAACCCCTCTTATGTTGTAGCGCGCGAGGCCGCGTTCGGTGCCGCCCGATGCAACTCCGGGGACGGATCCGAGCACGTCCTTGATGTCGACCGCATTTTGATCGCGCAATTGGTCCCCCGAAATCGCGTTGACCGAAAGCGGAATGTCTTGCAGCCGGTCGTTCCGTTTGCGCGCGGTGACGATGATATCACCGCTATGATCCTCGCTCGCCGATTGCGGAGCGGGCTCCTGCGCGAATACAGGTGCGGGGCCCAACAACGACCCCGCGGCTGCGGTCATTAGCAGGAATCGAGTTGTTCGGGGTCTCGTCTTCATTATTGCCTCCCATCATGGTCTGTTTTTCTGGTCTCGTTATTCATAGTCTGAAGCTGGGGATGCCCGGGTGGCGGCCGTTTCTTGGTCGGCCGTGATTTCGCACCGGTATTGCTCTTGGATCTCCCCCGTTCGAACTGCTCTTGGCGATAAGGTTTCAGTTCATATTGGGCCGATCAAGTGCCGCATCCGGATAAATCTCATGCAACATAAGTTTCCGGCTGAAGTCATAATGGCAATTCCGCCTGCTTCGATTGAGACCCCTGTTTCGGCGTTCGTTCCCGCGGTTTTAGGAGGGCAGTACAGCGCTGGCCTGCAGCCTGTGTGCCTCGCGCGCGCGAGAGAATCGGTGGTGGATACGTACCGGGAGCCGGCGGCAATCGAGCAAGCGCCGATCGATTGGCAGCAAGGAATCCGATTAAAATCAGCCGGCCCAAATCGTGCGGGCGCGATGGGTAGCGCTGCGAGGCCGGGGCTATTTCGGCTCTGATACTCGCGGCCGGTCGGCTTCAAACCGATCGGCAACTTCTCGGAAGCCCATCCGGCCGATGTACGCGGACCTCTCGCGCACCGGCGCGGGGGGCTATCGAACTCAGTCTATTGTTCCTGGAGACACAGCACGCCCTCAGGGAAGGGCAGCCATTTCTGCGCCCGGCGGGTCCAGATGTGCACCGACGGATCGAGATCATCTGTCTTGTCGAGAGTACCTGCCTTGATGAAGCTGATACCGTCATCACGCGCGGCAGGGGTTTCCGTGACGAGCGGTGATCCGCACGACGCGCAAAAATATCGATACACGGCCCCGCCGGTTTCGCTGGTATCCTCGAACATTGCCATGTTGCCAGTCAGGGTCAGGTCGTCGCGCGCGACGATGGCAATGACTGACAGGGCGGACCCCGATTGCTTCTGGCAATTACGGCAGTGACAGGCCATCAACGCCTTTGGAGGCCATGCGGTCCGATAGCGGACGGCACCACATAGGCAGCTGCCGTCGCGGATTTCCTCGCTCATATTCGAACCCTCCGAAGCCTGGAAGACGCTATGCTATCCTGTCGCTCGCGGTCCGGCCGAGAGGCTGCGGCGACAGGCATTTCTCATGGTCGGCGTACCGCCTCACCATATCGGCTTGCAAGATTGGCATATCGAAGCCGCCGCCCGGGCAATCGCTTCGGGCGGCGACCCTCGTCGGCAATATTCGGCGACTATGCGGAACGCCAGTTGCCATGAAAGCCAAAGGGGATACGGCGCGGGGCTTTGGCAACCGCAATCGGACCGGCGCCGACATTCTGGGCGTCGAAGATCGCGAAGTCGCTGGTTTTGGAGGCGCCGCGGTAAATGACCGTCAACAACCATCCGTCGCCTTCCTCCGCATCCGCCGAGCGAGGCACGAATACCGGCTCGCCGGGCGTGTCGCCATCCTCGAACCGGTAATCGACACGCTGCTGCGTGGCGAGGTCGATATGCGACAGGCAGTCGAAGGCGGCAAGGCCCACATTGCCATGCGAAAGTCCGGCGAACCAGCCGTGCCGATAGGCCAGCCCGGCCCGACGTTCATCGAGCCTTGGAAAATCGCCGGTCATGTCGTCGAGCGGCGTTCGCTTGATGCTATTGCTGTTGTCCGAGAGATCGAAAGTCCAGCGGACAAGACGCGCGCCGGTGCGTCCTTCCATCGAGCCATCCGGATCGGGAAACATCGGCGGCGCCGCATATTCCATGACATCGGCGAAGATGATTTCGTTTTGTTCCCAAGCGTTCATCGTGTGAAAGACGAAGCAGGCATCGGTGGTGAACCACCGGATCGAGTCAACCGATCCGTCGCGGCGCATCACGCCAACATGCGAGCCCTTGTCGGGCTCCCAAGCATAGGCTGGTCCGCCGACCATCGCACGCTGCAGATCGGCCGTTAGCGGCAGGATGGGAAACAGCGCATGGCGGCTTGTCACGAGGAAGTCGTGGACCATCGAAGCGAAGGGTGCTTCGAAGGTGTCGCGGCGCGTGGGCTTCCCCGCGGCATCGGTGATCCCGAACGCCATCAGGCTGTTCAAGGGAAGATCGCCGGCGTGACGGCCGAACCAGATCATCTCGCCCGTTTCGGGATCCAGTTTCGGATGAGCGGTCACGGGGCCGACATATCGCTCGGCATAGCCGCGCGACTCCAGCGTCAGCGGATCGAGTTCGAATGGCTGATGCCCCTCCTCGAGCGCATAGAGATGGCCGCCATGCCAGACGGCGTTCGTGTTGCCGACGCCGAAATCCTTGCCGAGTGCCGCGGGGTCACTCGTCATCGGGTTGCCGAACGTTCCGAACAGGGCGCGGCCGGCCTCATTCTCGAGGTTCCATTTCGGCGTGCGCACATAGCGATTGCGATAGCGAACCTTGCCATCTTCGACGAAGAAGGCGTGGACCATGCCGTCGCCGGCGAACCAGTGATATTGGTCACGCGGTTCGAACTGCGGGTTGGGTCCGTTCCGGTAGAATGCGCCCCTGAGCCCGGCAGGAATCTCACCCTTCACTTCGAGTTCGAAATCATCCTCGCTCTGCAAGGGAGCGAAATTCCCGGTGAGATAGGGGTCTGTGACTTGTGCGGCGCCCATTGCGGTCCTCCTTATATTCGAGTGTTAATATTGTGAATGTCGTTTCAATATTCAGCCTGCGAGCCGGGCTGCGCGCGAGAGCAGGGACGGCGCAGGCCGACCAGCCCACTTTGTGTCTTCCCGGCGAAGTGGCGCGCGCCCGGCCAGTTCCATCGCGCAGCATGGAACATGGGTCAGGCGGCGCAGACGAGAGCTTTGACCTCGAGGAATTCCTCGATCGCCTTGGGTCCCCATTCCCGGCCGTTACCCGAGCGCTTGTAGCCGCCAAAGGGTGCCGACAATTCAGGGAGAACGCGATTGATTGCGACCTGACCCGCCCGGAGCGATCGGCCAACCGCCAGCGCCTCGTCGGTATCGCCTTGAACATAGGCGGCCAAGCCATAAGGGGTATCATTTGCGATGCGGATGGCGTCGGCAACGTCCCGATATCCTATGATGACGACAACGGGCCCGAAGATTTCCTCCTGCGCCACCGTCATGCGATTATCGACGTTGCTGAAAATCGTGGGCCGGACAAAATAGCCCTTTTGAAGCCCTTCCGGGCGGTCGGGGCCGCCGGCAACGAGCGTCGCTCCTTCATCAATCCCAGCGTGAATCAGAGCCTGCACCCTGTCATATTGCCTTTTGGAGATCACGGGCCCAAGCGGAGGATTGGTCTCGGGCAATCCGGGGAGCTTGTTGCTCACATGCGCCGCCGCGATCGCTGCGACTTCTTCCATCCTCTCGTGCGGGACGAGAAGCCGGGTAGGCGCATTGCAGGACTGGCCGGAGTTCATCATGACGAAGTCGAGGTTCTCCGCCACCGCCTTTCCAAAGTCGGCTGACTGCAGAAGAATATTGGGCGATTTCCCGCCCAGTTCCTGGTGCACGCGCTTGACGGTATCGGCCGCGGCGTGGGCAACCGCCACGCCGCCAGCCGTCGAACCGGTAAACGAGATCATGTCGACGTCGGGATGCGACGCCAGCGCGGCCCCGGCGGTCGGCCCGTCACCGTGCACGAGATTGAATACGCCTGGCGGAGTCGCTGCGGCATCCATTATCTCGGCGACTATAGTGGCCACTGTCGGCGCGAACTCGGAAGGCTTCAGCACCATTGTACAGCCTGCTGCCAGAGCCGGGCCGATCTTCGCCGCGATCTGACCCAGCGGCCAGTTCCAGGGCGTGATCAGGCCGACGACGCCTATGGCCTCTCTCGTGATCAATATGTTCCCCGACCTTGAATCGAACTCATATTCGGCGAGCGAATGACGGGCGATGGCGAGATGGCCCAACGCCACGGACACATGCGCCTGTTCGGCCAGCCAGGTGGGTGCGCCAACTTCGGATGTGATCGCTCCGGCGAGATCGGTTTTGCGGGCTTCGAATTGCGCGATGATCCGATCGAGGAGGTCGAGGCGGAATTGGCGTTCCGAACGGTGAAACGGATCATAGGCCCGGCGCCCCGCGCGGACCGCCGCGTCGATGTCCGACGCGCCGCCATTCGCGACGGCGCCGAGCGCCTTTTCGGTGGCCGGGTCGATCACCGTCATGCGGGAAGGCTGTTCGCAATTGACCCAGATGCCGTCGATATAATGACGGATATTGTCAGGCATAAATTATCCTCACCCCATGTATTAATAGAATAACTGAAAGTAATATCTGAAAAAATTTGCAGATCATTTTCATTTATTGAGCAATTTATTAGAATCGTTTCCAAAATAAACTTGATTGCATGGAATTTTGTCACGCTATTGGCGCGAATTGGAAAACGCAATTCCCGCCTAAACGAATAATTCGAAGATCATAAATCCTTTGCATCCGTCATATTCACGCGCACGGATTTGCGGACCAATCTTGGCTTGGACATCGCGGCAGGCGGCCGGGAGAGATTTTGGGAAAAGCGATCCGCGAGGTTTGAAGCCCCGGTCGGAACAACCCGCGCAGGAGTTGAAGATGGCCCGGCCTCATGATGATCTTGTGACCATTCGGCGCGACCTCCACGCGCATCCCGAACTGGGGTATGAGGAAGACCGGACAAGCCGCATCATTGCCGAATTCCTCGCGCAATATGGGATAGAGGTTACCACGGGGATCGCGAAAACGGGCGTCGTCGGCGCTTTGAAGAAGGGAGCGAGCGAGCGTGCCATCGGCTTGCGTGCCGACATGGATGCTTTGCCCATGGACGAACTCAACAGCTTTGCCCATCGATCGCAATCGCCGGGAAAATTTCACGGCTGCGGCCACGACGGCCACACTGCGATGCTTCTCGGCGCGGCGCGCGTTCTCGCCGAACAGGTCGAGTTCGACGGGACGGTTTATCTGATCTTTCAGCCGGCCGAAGAGGGCGGCGGCGGCGGCAAGAGGATGGTCGAGGAAGGATTGTTCGAAAGATTCCCGATGACGGCCGTCTATGGACTTCACAATGGGCCTGCCGGGACGCTGGGGAATTTCTCGGGCAAGGAGGGCGCCTTCATGGCGGCGCTGACCGAGTTCGACATTCTTTTTACGGGACGCGGCGGTCATAGTGCCATGCCGCAAACCACGGTCGACCCGCTTCCGGCGATCGCCAGCTTCATTCTGGGTGCTCAGACCGTTGTCAGTCGTATGGTCGAACCACAAGCGTCTGCTGTTTTGAGCATCACCAAAATGGCGGCGGGCACGGCTTACAATGTGATTCCCGACACCGCGTCGATTGGAGGCAGTTGCCGCTATCATGACGAAGAAGTCGGACGAACGATACGCGAGCGGATGGCGCGGCTTGCCGAGCAGACTGCTGCCGCATTCGGATGCACAGCCGATGTGACCTTCCGGGAGCTTTATCCGGTGCTGGTCAACAGCTCACGTGAGACGAGGCTGGCCCTCGATGTGGCGCGGAGACTGCGCGGCGAGGAAGCGGTCAATGGCGATCGCGGACTGGTCATGGGTTCGGAGGATTTTGCCTTCATGCTGCAAGCAAAGCCCGGAGCCTATCTGTTCCTCGAAACCGGTACCGCGCAGAACGGCGCATTCGTCCATAATCCGCACTATGATTTCAACGACGACGCTATCCCCTTCGGAATAGACTATTGGGTCGAGATCGTGAAAACCGAACTGGGCGGCTAACGCCGATTGCCGCGGCGCCGGCGTGGGTCAGACGCTGGGGGGCTTATCGCGACGGCAAGAAGCAGATGTTTGCCAGAGCGCGAGGCGCGGGGTCCCGTGCCATTCCCTCGTCTTCCTCCCGGGCCGGTATGAGGCCTGCCAGTAAGGTGCGGCGACATAAAAGTCGCTCGGCAAAACGCAGTTTTGGTGTCCGGCGCGCGGCGGCTTCTGATGAGAGCCTGTCTCGCAGACAGTGCGTCAGTTGGCATTTCGCATGGAAGACGGCGCAACCCCGAAATAATTTTTGAAGGCAATCGAGAAATTGCTGAGATGCCCATAACCCACCATCTCGGCAATGTCCGCCATCGAGTGTTCGTCCGATTTGATCAACGCGCCGGCCTGCACCATGCGTTCGCGCTGAACGCATTGATGGACGGTTTCCCCATAGATCGTGCGAAAGGCCGCGGTCAGCTTGGCCCTGTTGGAACCGACCCGGGCGGCAAGGTCCGAGACGGTCAGTGCGGAAGCGAGTTCGCCGCGGATGATGTCGTAGACCTCCCTGGCGTGACGCCGATCTCGCGCCGTCAACGAATATGCCGCCGGAGCTTCATATTCTCCGAGAAAAAAATTCAGTAAAAGACAGGACAGCTCGTCGATCCTGGCGCGCCTCAGCAAATCGGCATTGCGGCTCTGGGCGGCGATATCGAACAGGCCATCCGCGACCGTCAGCAAGTTTCTTGGGATGGCGCCCCGTCGCAGCATCAGGCTGTCGGTCATTTGATGAAGCGCGCGGTCTACAGCGGGATCGTCACGCTCCAGAACGCCAAGACGGGTGGCGCTGACGGGAAAGCAGACCACAATCGATCGTTCTTCGACTCCCGGTTCGACAATCTCGCGCTTTTCACAGCCGGCCGGATGGTGAATGAACAGATACTCGCCCTTGGACGTGGCGCACTCGTTCGCACCCGCGAACTGGTAGCGCGCCGTACCGCGGAGCTGGAGCTTGCAGCGCAGCGAGGGTGCGCCCGCCACGGCGTGATCGACCTTGTGGTCAAGACCCTCTCGCCAGACGCCGTCGAGAAAAATGGCCGTGCTCGCGTTGCTGCCGTCAATCACGGAAATAGGAAACTGGGATTGATAAGCCACGGCGGTCCCCCTCCGGTCATCGATGTCTGAGCTAATGACCCGTCATCCCGGATATGCCAAGGGTGGCCACATTGCGATTTTGTGTCAAGGTGGCGAGGGTGCTCTCCAGTCGCCGATCGTCAGGGTTTGGGCCGAATTTTTCTCCAGTGGGGAAGGGGTTACCGGCCGGGCCTTTCGTGTCCGGGCTTTCTGCCCAAACAATTTTACCGAAATCATAAATTGCGAGGCAGCGGCATAATGCCAAAAATCCGGGGGTCACTATGGTCTATAATGGGCTATGAGCAAGGTACTCAAAGTATATCTAAAGTTCACGGCCGAACTCTTGAAAAAATAGATGAATATTTATTTCACGTGACTGGGGTGCTTTCGAATGTCCGATGAGAGTTTTGACTTCGTCGTTGTCGGCTCGGGTAGTGCCGGGTCAGTAATCGCGGGGCGGCTGGCTGAGCAGACGGGCGGTAGCATTGCGGTGATCGAAGCCGGGAAAAAACGTTGGCCCAAAATCTCCAAATTGCCGATTGCAAATGCTCGGGCCATCGGCCGTCCGGCGCACGACTGGTGCTATGTTTCGCAGCCCGACCCCACAAGGCTCGACCGGGTTGAATTGTGGCCGCGCGGGAAGGGCCTGGGCGGCAGCAGCCTCATAAACGGAATGATCTATGTTCGCGGAAATCGGGCCGACTATGACGCTTGGGCAGCCCTCGGAAACCCCGGCTGGGACCATGCCGGCGTCCTCCCGAGTTTCATGCGGATGGAAACGAGCGAAGTGCAGGGTCAGGGGCGCGGTCAGTTCGGACCGCAGCCGGTATCGATGCCGCGCTATCTTCATCCCCTGACCGACAAGGTGATCGAGGCGGCCGGACGCAACGGTTTGCCCTTCAATCGCGACATCAACGGCGCCGATCAGACGGGGATCGGCTATAATCAGGCGACGCAGCGAAACGGCAGAAGAGCGAGCGCCTACGACAGCTTTCTCGAGCAACACGTTCGCTCCGGAAGGGTAACTCTATTCGACGACGCGCAGGTGAAGCGAATACTTGTCGAAAACAATTCCGCAGTCGGCGTCGCGGTCGCAAAAGATGGGACCGAAAGGATCGTGAGGGGGGGAAAGATCATCCTGGCTGCGGGCGCCGTGAATACGCCGCATTTGCTGATGTTGTCGGGTATCGGGCCGGCAAGCGAGATCGAGGCGCACGGCATTCCGCTGGTGTATGACGCACCCGAAGTGGGCAAGAATATGCTCGAGCATGTGGGCTTGTGGATGCCCGTCGAGGTCGACATGCCTACCCTCAACCAGCTTCAGAATCCGTTGCGGTTTACGGCGGCCATGGTGAAATGGCTCTTCGGGCGCGGTCCTGCGACGAACAGCACGGGGCAAGCGATCGGCTTTTCGAACGAGAAGGACGCGCTGGGACGGCCGCGTCTCCAATTTCATTTTGCCGCCTTCGGCCTGTCGACCGAGAAGACTGGCCCCAAGGTGCCCAACCGACGGCTGGTAAGCCTGATGCCGAGCGTCAATCATCCTGAAAGCAAAGGCGAGCTGACACTTGCCAGTGCGGATCCTTTCGATCCTCCCCGGATCGCGCCGCGTCTTCTGGAGGCGAGGTCTGACCTCGAACTTCTCGGGAAAGGTGTTCGCTTTTGCGAGCAGCTTTTGCAAACCGATCCCTTGAAGCGGCACGTCAAGGGACTTGTCGTCGAGCCGCCCGCAGAGGGACCGGCGTTCGAAAACTATCTGCGGGAGTATTCTCTCCCGCTATACCATATCGTCGGCACATGCCGCATGGGAAGCGACAGCGCTTCGGTCGTGGATCCCCGTCTCCAAGTGCGAGGGGTAGGCAATTTGATGATCGCCGATGCATCCATCATGCCCGCGCACGTCAGCGGCAATACCCAGGCGGCATCTATGATGATCGGGGAAAAGGCCGCGGAGTTCATTCTCTCGAACGACGATGTAGCGAGGGCACCGGCGGCTGGATTTCAGGTCAAGTCCCATGGCTGACACCGGCCGCAGGCCAGCCCACCCCCAGGCAGTCTCCGAGGCAAGTGACGCGCGGTCGGAGGCCGGGCTCATGTCCGGCAAACGCGAACACAAGCGCGATATCGTGACGGGGGCGCCCCCCCGCCCGGCAGGCGGATCTACGGGCGTGGTCGCCGGGGATCGCAAACGGTCGCGCGCGCAGGTTGCCGACCGTTCGGCGCGGCTGTCCTCCCTGCTGGCCGCTCGGGGCGTCGGGGAGGGCGATACGGTCGCCGTCCTGCTGCGCAACGATATCCTCTTCATCGAGGCGGTGCAGGCAATCCAGCGGCTGGGCGCCTATTCGGTTCCCGTGAACTGGCATTTCAAGCCGGCAGAAATCCTGCACGTGCTGAACGATTCGGCCGCACGCATCCTGATCGGCCATGCCGACCTGCTCAGGCCGCTCGCCGGCTCACTGGATGCGGGCCTCCACCGCCTTGTCGCCGAAACGCCGCCTGAAATAAGGGCCGCCTATCGCGTCGCTGCGGTCGATGCCGCGGTGCCCGAATGGAGTGAGGATCTCGAGAACGCGATCGCCTCGCATGTGCCCTATGCTGGCGCGGCGTCGCAGCAGCCGCAGACGATGATCTACACGTCTGGAACAACGGGAAATCCCAAGGGCGTGCGCCGCGACAGTGCAACGCCAGAACAGCGCGACGCCGCAGATAGGCTTCGGGAGATCGTTTACGGGCTTCGGCCCGGCGTCCGGGCGCTACTACCCGGCCCGCTCTATCATTCCGCGCCGGGCTTCTTCGCCATGCGGGCTGCCAATGTCGGCGAGATCCTCGTGCTGATGCCGCGTTTCGACCCCGAGCAGCTGTTGTCGATCATCGAGACCGAACGAATCGAAGTCATCTTCATGGTGCCGACCATGTTTGTGCGGCTACTCAATTTACCGCAGGAGATACGCGAGCGGTACGATCTCTCATCGCTGCGCCATATCGTCCACGCTTCTGCGCCTTGTCCCCCCGATGTGAAGCGCGCCATGATCGACTGGTGGGGGCCGGTCATCAACGAATTCTATGGCAGTACGGAAGCAGGGACGGTCACTTTCTGTACTTCGGCCGATGCGCTCCGCAAGCCTGGTTCGGTCGGGCGCCCCGCGCCCGATGCCGAGCTGCGTTTCTATGGCGAAGACGGCACACTGCTGGCGCCTGGCGCGATCGGGGAAATCTACACACGCATTCGCACCGCGCCCGATTTCACCTATCACAATCTGCCGTCCGAACGGGAGAAGATCGGCCGCGACGGCTTCATCACCTCCGGCGATGTCGGTTACATCGACGAAG
>JAFAED010000180.1 GCA_023424275.1 Pseudomonadota bacterium
GCGCCTGTGCGGGCATCCCCGCGACCAAGGCGGCCGTGGCCGCACCAAGGAAAGAAATATGACGCATTTTCATCTGCCGTAAGCATCCCACCAATTAACCATTTTGCTGTTCATAACGCGGCAAAGCGCGACAGCGCAAACCCATTTCGGCGCGCTGCCGCTTCAATCCGCCCCAAGGACCATCAATTAGCCCTTGGGCCGAGGTCCTGCCGCCGGGGTCGCCGCGTTCGAGCTGTCATTGCCTTCGGTGCGCGCGATCAGGTCGGCGGGTTTGAGCGAGACATTCTTGACCAACGTATCGGCGGCGCCGATCGGCCCGACGTCGCGACCGCCGACGGTGACCTTCAGCGCCTGCGGGATGCTGGTGCGCAACGTGAATTGCGCGATATATTCGGGCGGAACCTGATAGGTTTCGCCGGCCTCGAGCGTGCGCCAATTCTCGGTCTTGCCCTTCGCATCGTCGAAGCCGATCCACACTTCGGACAAGCCGGTCAACACGACCGGCGCGTTGGCCGCGACGGCGGCGCCGGGCGTACCGGCCTTCGCCGCGGGCGCCGTTGCGGCGTCGCCTTCGGGCGCCTCCGATTCATCCGCCGCGCGGTTCTGCGCTGCGATCAGCGCCTCGTCGGGTTCGACCGACAGGAAGCGCCAGACCCCATAGGCCGAGGCGAGGAGAAGGGTGACGATGACGAGTGTCCAGGTCAGCCGCGCCGTAGGAAGGCGCGCCGGGTCGGTCGGTTCATAGGCTTCGTAGAGCGGACGCGAGCCATAAGCGTCTTCTTCCAGCTCGCGGCGCACCGCGGCGCCGATTTCGGCTTCGGGCAGGTCGACGGCGCGCGCATAGGCACGCGCAAAGCCCGTGACATAGGTCCGCCCGGGAAGTTCCGAAAAATCCGACTTTTCGATCGCGGCGAGATGGCGCTGGGTGATCCGCGTGCGCGTCGCCACGTCGGCGAGCGACAATCCCGCAGCCTCGCGCGCCAGCCTGAGCCGATCGCCGGTGCGCGTGATCGCCAACTCGCCCTGCTCGGGGGCGACCTCATCTTCTGCCATTGGTGTCTCCGTGCCGGTCGCTTGCAACCCATGTCGACCGTGCCGCGCCGTTCATCGCATTGACGGCGCGGCAAAGTCAAATGAAGTTCGGTAAACGAACGGCTGAAAAGACGCCGATTTAATTCCGTCCGAAAAACGGCACGTCAGAGCACATATTTGCTGAGGTCGGTGTCGCCGACGATCTCCGAAAGCTGGCGTTCGACATAGGCGGCATCGATCTCGAGCGTCGTGCCGGGGACATCTTCGGCCGTGAAGCTGATTTCCTCGACCAGCCGCTCCATGATCGTCTGAAGACGGCGAGCGCCAATATTCTCGACCTTCTCATTGACCTCGGCGGCGAGCTTCGCGACGCGGGCGATCGCGTCGGACGCGAAGTTCAGCGTCACGCCCTCGGTCCCGAGCAAGGCCACATATTGTTCGGGCAGCCCGGCTTTCGTCTCGCTGAGGATGCGGACGAAATCTTCCTCGGTCAGCGCGCCGAGTTCGACGCGGATCGGCAAACGGCCCTGCAGTTCGGGGAGCAGGTCGCTCGGCTTCGCGACATGGAAGGCGCCCGATGCGATGAAGAGGATATGGTCGGTCTTCATCGGACCATATTTGGTCGCAATCGTCGTCCCCTCGATCAGCGGCAGCAGGTCGCGCTGCACGCCTTCGCGGCTGACCGATCCGCCACGCACGTCGCTGACGGCGATCTTGTCGATCTCGTCGAGGAAGACGATGCCATTCGCCTCGGCATCGGCGAGCGCGACGCGCGCGACATCGTCCTGGTCGAGCCTCTTGTCCTGCTCTTCCTCGATCAGCCGCGTCGCAGCCTCGATCACCTTCAGCTTGCGGCGCTTCTTGGGTGCGCCGCCCATCGCCTTGCCGAGCATGTCGGACAGGTTGATCATGCTCATCTGGCCGGGCTGGCCGGGGAGGTCGAACGGCATCGACGGCGCGTCGGCGATCTCGATCTCGACTTCATTATCGTCGAGATGGCCTTCGCGAATGCGCTGGCGAAAGCTCTGGCGGGTGGCCTCGCTGGCCCCCTTGCCGGTGAGCGCGTCGAGCAGTCGCTCCATCGCGGCCTCTTCGGCGGCGGCGCGCACGGCTTCGCGGCGGCGGTCCTTTTCAAGCCGCACGGCCTCCTCGACGAGGTCGCGCGCAATCTGTTCGACGTCGCGGCCGACATAGCCGACCTCTGTGAACTTGGTCGCTTCGACCTTGATGAAGGGGGCGTCGGCGAGCTTCGCCAGCCGGCGCGAAATCTCGGTCTTGCCGCAGCCGGTGGGGCCGATCATCAGGATATTCTTGGGGCTCACCTCGTCGCGCAGGTCGGGCGCGAGCTGCTGGCGGCGCCAGCGGTTGCGCAGCGCCACGGCGACGGCGCGCTTGGCGGCGTCCTGGCCGATGATATGCGTGTCGAGCGCAGCGACGATCGCCTTGGGAGTCAGGTCTTTGTTCATTTCGATTATACCTGGATTTCGAT
>JAFAED010000184.1 GCA_023424275.1 Pseudomonadota bacterium
ACCTCTCTCAGCGACTCAAATTACATTAACATCAATGTTTATATCATGTCGTCGCGAGACCCGCAAGGGTGGTCGGGCAGCGCGCTTGCCGGCCACTTTTTGTCTCCGCGTTGACGATGACGTGACAATCGCCCGCTTTGCGGTAAGGCTCTCCGGCAGAAAGCTCCCGTGGGCGCGACGGCTGCAAAGGACGGATGAATGTATAAACAGGCGCGACCGCATCAAAAGCGGCGCAAGCGCACGGGGGACGAGGTTCGCGAGGAAGGCCTGGTCGCCGCGCGGCGCTTGTTGCTCGATGGCGGACCGGCCGCAGTGACACTCGCCAATGTGGGGCAGGAAATCGGCATGTCGCATGCCAATGTCCTGCATCATTTCGGGTCGGCGGCGGGGCTGCAATCGGCGCTGATGGGGTCGATGGTGCGCGACCTGACCACCGCGCTCGACAATGTCGTGGAACTGCTCAAGACCGACGCGGCGGCGCCGCGAACGGTAGCCGACCGGGTGTTCGATGCGTTCGACAAGGGCGGCGCCGGACAATTGGCGGCGTGGATCGTCCTGTCGGGCGATGTCGAGCATCTGGCGCCGGTGCGCGACGCGGTGCGCGGGCTGGTCGATGCGATCGTCGGCCAGTCGACCGACGATGCTGCGCCCGACCGGGTGCGCGCGGCGGTGTTGATGATGGCCGTTACCGCGTTCGGCGATGCGGTGATCGGCCCGCCGGTGCGCGGCATGCTGGATCAGAAGGACGACGCGATGCGCGACCTGATCGCGCGGATCCTGCCGCTATTCCTGATCCCGAGCGGTATCCCGCCCGCCGCGCCCTGACTCGGCGCGCTATTTCTTCTCCACCAGTTCGCGCAGCAGGAAGGCGTGGAGCATCGCGGCGCGCACCGCATCCTCGGCATGGTCGGCGCCGACCGAGTGACCGCCTTCGATATATTCGTGATAATAGACGCTGTTGCCATATTCCTTCAGCCGCGCGGCGAATTTGCGCGCATGGCCGGGGTGGACCCGGTCGTCCTTCGTCGAGAGGTACAGGAAGATCGGCGGATAGGTGACGCCCTTGCGCACATTCTGATAGGGCGAATATTTCGACAGGAAGGCCCAATCCTCGGGCACGTCGGGATCGCCATATTCCGCAACCCACGAAGCGCCGGCGAGCATCTTGTCGTACCGCCACATATCCTTGATCGGCGAGCCCGAGATGACGGCGCCGTAAAGGTCGGGGCGCTGTGTCATCGCCGCGCCGACGAGCACGCCGCCGTTCGAGCGGCCTGAAATCGCGATCTTGCCCTTGGCGCTGACCCCGGTCGCGACCAGGTCTTCGGCGACGGCGTGGAGGTCGTCGAAGCTGTTCTGGCGTTTCTCGCGCAGCGCCGCCTGATGCCAGGCGGGGCCATATTCGCCGCCGCCGCGGATATTGGCGAGGACATAGGCATTGCCGTCCTCGACCCAGAATAGCCCGAGCGGGCCGGCGCGATAGGGCTGGCCGGTGAGATAGCCGGGGGTCTGCGCGGCGCGGAAACCGCCATAGGCGTGGACGAGCGCCGGGACGGGGCCGGTCGCACCCTTTTTGCGCGCAAGGAAATAGGGGATTTTCGTTCCGTCCTTCGACGTCGCGAACCGTTTCTCGACGGTCATGTCCTTGGCATCGAAGGTCGCGGGCAGGCTCTGCACCGCCTGCGGTGCCTTGCCCTCGGTAACGGCATAGAGCGTCGGCGGCATCAGCATCGTTTCGGCGGTGACGAGGGCGATGTCGCGGTCGTCGACCGTGCCAGCGATCGCCATCGTCGCATTGGCGGTGACGGGCACCTCCTTCTGGCTCCAGCGGCCATAGGGCTGGTCGCGGCGCAGCGCGAACAGCTTGCCCTCGACATCGTCGAGCGCCTTCACCCACAGGATATTCTTGCTGGCGGCGACATGTTCGATCGCCTGCGCCTTGGTCGGCGCCATCACCGGGATGATCGCGACCTGCGATCCCGCCGCCATGTCCGCGATCGAGAGCGAAATCAGCGAACCCGCCGGAAAGCCGCTTCCAAAATCCTCGTTGAGGAAGACGATTGCCTGACCATCGATCACCGCGCGAATGTCGCCGGTTTCCGGAATGATCGTCGATTGATAGCTGGAAAAATCGCTGCTCGGCAGGCGATATTCGCTGGTATAGAAAGTCTTGTTGCGGCTGATCATCGGCCAGCGCTTGTCGCCGTCTTCGAGCGCCGAAACGCTCATCCCGACATCTTCGACCTCGCCCTCGGCGACGGTTTCTGCCGCGCTCAGCGGGGTGCCGCGCTTCCATCGCTTGACGATACGCGGATAGCCCGACGCGGTCATGCTGCCCTTGCCATAATCGGTCGCGACGAGCAGCGTGTCGGCATTTTCCCACGTCACGCTGCTCTTGGCTTGCGGCAGGGTAAAGCCGCCCTTGACGAAGCTTTTGGTCGTGCGGTCCCATTCGCGCACGACATCGGCGTCGGTGCCGCCAGGGCTCAGCGAGACGAGGCAGCGCTTATAGTCGGGAGCGAGGCAATCGGCGCCGTGCCACACCCAGCTCTGCTTCTCGGCCTTGCCGAGCGCGTCGACGTCGATCAGCGCCGTCCATTCGGGCTTGCCCGCCAGATAGGCGTCGAGCGGGCTCTGCCGCCACAGCCCGCGCGGATTTGCGGCGTCGCGCCAGAAATTGGTGATC
>JAFAED010000229.1 GCA_023424275.1 Pseudomonadota bacterium
GGGCTATTCGGCGTGGTGCGGAACCGCAGGCTGCACGATCGGAATTCTTGGGTCGGGCCCCGCCGGATTGCGCGAGATTTTCAACGGCAATCTGCGCGACTGGAAGGTCGTTGCGGTCGATGCGAAGCGCAAGGGGCTGGAAACCTCGGTTCATGGCAGCGTGTGCGGGGGTGTCGGCGCGGAAGTCTGCATGCAGACGCTGGTTTGGAACGGCAAGAAATGGGCCGTTGCGAAACAGCGGCGCTGGACCGATGCCGATTATGCGGCGGCGCAAAATGGGGGAGGCGACGGCGGCGCTCCGCCGCCGATGCACTCGGCGCGCTGGCAGTTCGGCGGCAGCGGGGTGGGGGCCATCGCAGCCACGACCGATCATCCCGATTTCGTCGCGCTCGGCCTGCGTTGCCAGCCCGGCGGCGGGGTCTATGTGACGATGATGCCAAAGCCCGGCTTCGCGCTGCCCGCGGCGGGGCAGGCGTTGCTTGTCGATTTCAAGGGCAGCGCAAACGGCGATTACGACGCGGTTCAGCCGCTGGTTCAGGAGCCCGGAAAACCCGATCTGAGCGGGCCGCTCGACCCGGGAGTCGAGCAATTGCTCGTCGGCGCGGACACGGGCCTCGAGCTTATCGCCAGCACCGACGGCGGCGGCGAGTGGCGCGATCTCGATTATATGTCGCTCGCCGGCTCGACGGCAGCGATCCGGTCGCTGCGCCAGCAATGCGCCAACGCCGCCGGAGCATCTGCGGACCAACAATCCGCAGGAAAGAAGGTGGCGCCGCCGCTGGGCATCGTGCCCGGATATTATGTCCTGGAGAGCGAATCCTGCGCGGCGCCGAGCTTCGAGGCCGTCTATTACGACGGCCGCAGGCTGGGCCTGATGCGCGGCGGCGGGGAACCCGGCAGCGACGATGAAAATTTCGTGGGGCCGCTTGGCGCCATCAAAAAGTCCGGAAAGGCCTATTTCCTCCCTGAGTGGGAGATGGAAATCACAATATTGTCGCCGACCCGCATCCAGTTGACGATTCAGGATACGGAAGCGCCGCGGCGCTGGTGCTCGGACGATCAGATCGGAGCGAAGTGGAAGCTCAGATGAACCGGCGGTCTCGCTTCCTCAGATAGATGAAGGGTCCAGGAGCTTGCCCATGGAGATGCGATCTTCGGCCGCATAGCCGAGCCCGCGGTAGAAGGCCGACACCTGGTGATTTTCCCTTCTCATCTGAAGGTTGATTTTGCGACAGCCGAGCTTTCCGAGAACGGCTTCCGCATGGAGAACCAGCTTGGCGCCAATTCCGTTACGCTGTTGTTCGGGATGGACGGCGATCGCATACAGCCAGCCGCGATGGCCGTCATAGCCGGCCATGGCTGTTCCAACGACTCTGCCTTCCATCTCGGCGACAAAGAGAAGACCGGGCTGAAATTTCATCTTGTCGGCAACGGAGATCGCGGCGCTGTTCCGCGCCGGATCGTCGGGAAAAACTGTTCTCCACAAGGCATCGACGCCTGCGAAATGGCGAGGCTCATAGGGTAAGATCTGCGCATCGTTCGGACCGGATGAAGCTTCCGCGCTTTCTTTCCGTTTCAAATCCTCTTGCGACCGTGCGCCCTTCGGCGGCGGATTTCTTTCATGGAGAGGCATATCGTTCGGAAACGACACCCAATGATGCTTGTCCGCTGCCCATACCGCCTGCTCCGGCGTTGCGAAGGATGGGTCCGAAAACGCGCCAACCGCGACCCCGAATAGAAGCGGCATGCGCTCGGGCGCCCACCAAAGAGACGATCCGCATCGCGGGCAAAAATGAAATGTTACGGGATGGCCGCTTGCCGAGGGTCGGGAAAATGAGGCTGCTTCGCCCTTGCTGATCCGGACCGCCTCGCGAGGGAAGAAGGCTGCAACGCTGAAAAGCGAGCCCGTGCGTCGCTGGCAGTCGAGGCAGTTGCATAGCGATACCTTGGTCGGCTCCCCCTGGCATTCGAGCTCAAGGCCTAGGCAGTGACAAGATGCGTGACGAACCATGCCCCGGTTAAATCATGAAGGCGTGGGCCCTGCAACGTCCCCGACAATGACCGGCATTGGTGCCTCAATCTTTCGTCGTGGAGATTTCATTCATACCAACGGGCATCGGAAAATCGATGATGTCGTGCCAGGTCCGCAGAATGAAGACACTCTTATGAGTGTTGGTGACCCCTACGGGAATCGAACCCGTGTTTCAGCCGTGAGAGGGCCGCGTCCTGACCGCTAGACGAAGGGGCCTTCCGGGTCGGAAATTTTGCGGAAAGGGGAGCCGACCGCTCCCGAACCGATGGTGACCCCTACGGGACTCGAACCCGTGTTTTCGCCGTGAAAGGGCGACGTCCTAGACCGCTAGACGAAGGGGCCGTCTGATCGGTGAAGCGGCGCCTTAGACGGGCCTTTGGGAACGGTCAAGCAGACCCTCGCAAAAATATTGCGCTGCGGCGGATCGGTTTGCCTTCAGTCGGCCCATGCCGCGTCCTCGAGATGGAGCTCGGCGGCCGGCCGGCTCCCCCAATCGTCGCGTTTCGCGCGGCCCGCGAGCCATAATTTGCGCCCGCGCGCATGGAGCAGCGCCTGTCCCAATTCGCTCTCGGCGCTGCGAAACGCGACCGCCTTGAACCGCGCGCCATCGTCGCCCGACACGATCAGGCGGACATGGTCGGTGCCGACGATCCCCGATTCGACGATTCGCACCGGGCCCGTCGCGACGCGCGGTGCGGGCCAACCGGCGCCATAGGGGCCGGCGCTTTCGATCGCGTCGCACCAGAGGGGATTGATGCCCCGCGGCGCGAGCACCGCATCGATCAGCAGCGACTTGTCGCCGCTCGCGCGCTCGACGTCGGCGGCGAGCCGGTCGTTGAGATACGCGCCGAGCGCGTCGACCTTGTCGGCGGCGACGGTCAGCCCCGCCGCCATCGCATGCCCGCCGCCCGCGACGAGCAGCCCCGTCTCTTTCGCGGCGAGGATCGCGGCGCCGAGATCGACCCCGCTGATCGAGCGCCCCGACCCCTTGCCGACGCCATCCTCGTCGACCGCGATGACGATCGCGGGGCGGTGGAGACGTTCTTTCAGGCGGCCGGCGACGATGCCGATCACCCCGGGGTGCCAGCCCTCGCCCGCGACGATCGCGACCGGGGCATTGCCGCACGCCGCGCTCGCCTCGATCGCCTGTTCGAGCACCGCGGCCTCGATCGCGCGCCGTTCTTCGTTCAGCCGGTTGAGCTCGAGCGCGATATCGGCGGCTTCCTGCGGGTCGCTCGTGGTGAGCAAGCGCACGCCAAGATCCGACTTGCCGACGCGCCCGCCGGCATTGATCCGGGGCCCAAGCGCAAAGCCCATATCGCTCGCGCTAGGCGGCTTGGTCAGCCGCGCCGCGTCCATCAGCGCGGCGAGGCCGGTGTTGCCACGCCGCGCCATCACCTTCAGCCCCTGCGTCACCAGCGCGCGGTTGAAG
>JAFAED010000237.1 GCA_023424275.1 Pseudomonadota bacterium
GACTTCCTTAATCACGTTGATCTTGTTGCCGCCGTCACCCGTCAGGATGACGTCGAATTCGGTCTGCTCTTCAGCAGCCGGGCCAGCAGCGGCAGCCGGGCCAGCGGCGACGGCAACAGCAGCGGCAGCCGAAACGCCCCACTTTTCTTCGAGCAGCTTCGAAAGTTCGGCAGCTTCCAGAACGGTCAGCGCCGACAGGTCTTCAACGATCTTTGCGAGATCAGCCATGTTCATTCTCCATCAGAACCGGGATATCCCGGCAGTAGTTTCAAGGGTTCAGTTCAAAATCACGCTGCTTCTTTGGCGGCATATGCGCCAAAGACCCGCGCCAACTGGCCTGCCGGGGCTGCGGCAATCTGCGCAACCTTGGTGGCCGGAGCCTGCACCAGACCGATGATCTTGGCGCGGAGCTCGTCGAGCGAGGGAAGCGAAGCCAGCGCTTTCACGCCGTCGACGTCGAGGACCACGTCGCCCATGCCGCCACCAACGATTTCAAGCTTGTCGTTGGTCTTGGCAAATTCCACGGCGATCTTTGCAGCCGAGACCGGGTCGGTCGAGGTTGCAAGAGCCGTGGGACCGGTCAGCAGTGCGCCGATGCCGGTGTAGGACGTGCCATCGAGCGCGATTTTGGCAAGACGGTTCTTCGTGACGCGAAAGTCGGCTCCTGCGTCGCGCATCTGCTGGCGCAGCACCGTCGACTGAGCGACGGTCATGCCGAGGTTGCGGACGACCACAACAGCGGCTGCTGATCCCAGCGTAGCGTTCAGCGAGGATACGGCTTCGGCCTTTTCCGTACGATCCATGCCTATACTCCACTCATCTGCCCGGATGTGCGGACGCCGAAACGCACGCGCCGCCGGGCGGCTAACACACGCAAAAGTCATGCGGGACGTATCCCGCCTGCCCTTTGCGCAACGATGTCCGATGGGGTCGGTCAAGACGCACCACCTGCAAACAGGCGGGCGACCGAAAAAGACTGTTCCCCGTCTCGGCTGGAAATTAAGAAGGGCAAATCCCCTTCACCAACTGTCTCGGACGGAATTGCCCCGACGCCGGATAGTCCGAAGCCGTGGCAACACGGGGGCGCTAATAGCGGCGATGGCCGTGAAGTCAAGGCCGATGGCGGGATTTCCGCCCGTTGCGGTTGGCGCGGCCTGCCGCGATCGGTTAAGGCCCCGGCCATGATACGCATTCGCCAATCCACCCCCGCCGACGGGGACCGTGCCATCCAGATCTGGTGCGACGCCGTCGATGCCACGCACGACTTCCTGACACGCGAAGATCGCGCCGCCATCGAAGTGGAAGTTCGGGGGTTCCTGCCCGGAGCGCCGCTCTGGCTTGCGGTCGATGCCGATGACCGGGCGATCGGTTTCATGCTGCTCGACGGGGCGAGCATGGAGGCGCTGTTCATCGACCCCGCGCATCGCGGCGCCGGTGTCGGGCGCGCGCTGGTCGCGCATGCGCTGGAACGCCATCCGGTACTGACGACCGACGTGAACGAGCAGAACGGGCAGGCTGTCGGTTTTTACGAGCGCATGGGTTTCACGCGCACCGGCCGATCGGACCGCGACGGGCAAGGCCGCGCCTATCCGCTGATCCACCTGCGCTTTGGCGCGTAGATCCGGCGCAAAGCGCGGAAGTTGCCGAAAGTGCTGCGGAGCGTGGTGTCGGCCTCTTGCAAAGTTCGTATTAAGATATATCTTAGACGCATCTAGAATCACTCTAAGGAATGAACATGATTTTTTATGCGAAAATGGATGGCCGCGGTTGCGGCGGGCGGCATGCGATGCACCGCGGCGGCGGTCGCGGCTTTGGGCATGGTTTCGGCCACGGCTTTGGCGGCGGTGGCCGCCGGGGCGGCGGACGGGGCGAGCGCGGTGAGCGGCGCCGGATGTTCGACGGCGGCGAGCTGCGGCTCGTGCTGCTCAAGCTGATCGCCGACGAACCGCGCCATGGCTATGACCTGATCCGCCATATCGAGGAACTGACCGGCGGCAGCTATGCCCCCAGCCCCGGCGTCATCTATCCCACGCTGACGATGCTCGACGACATGGGGCAGATCGAGGCGCAGCAGAGCGACGGCGCCAAAAAGCTGTTCGCGATCACCGACGCCGGACGCGCCGAACTCGAGGCCAACAGCGCGATTGTCGAGGCGGCGCTCGCGCGCCTGACGGCGGTCGGCGAGGAAACGCAGCGGACGGACTCGGCCTCGGTCCGCCGGGCGATGGGCAATCTGCGCCAGGTCCTGATGAACCGGCTCGGCGACCGCGACCTTGGCAATGACGCGCTGCACGACATCGTCGAACTGATCGACGAAGCGGCGCGGAAAATCGAACGACTGTGAGGAACAGAGAATGACGGTTTCATCGACGGCGCGCGTGCCGACGGCGCACGCGAGCAAATATCTGCAGCAGCTATGCAAGCATTGGCAGCATAATCTGGCGGTCGAATTCACCGCCGATCACGGCACCGTGACCTTTCCCAAAGATGCCCGCGGGGCCGACTGGCCGGGTGACGCGCTGGTAACTTTCGATGCCGGACCCGATACGCTGTCGGTCCGCATCGACGCCAGCGTCGACGGGCAACGCGAAGGGCTGGAGGGCGCGGTCGCGCGCCACCTCGACCGCTTTGCGTTTCGCGAGGCGCCCCTACCCTTTGACTGGCAGCCGGTATCGGGTTGACCGGACGGACGCCGGGCATGCGACCGGCGAACGCGACAGGATCGACGACCGATCAGTCGATGATGGCGTGTCGGCGGGCATAGAGGAAATAGACTCCCAGCCCGCCGATATTCCAGATGAGGAACCAGAACTGCGTCTGCGCCGGCAGGCTGAAGAACAGATAGATGCAGCCGAGCACCGCGATGCCGCCGACCACCCAGGGTAGCGGCGTACGGAAGGTGCGCGGCGCTTGCGGAGCCCGGCGACGCATGATCAGCATGCAGACCGAGACCGCGGTGAATGCCGCCAGCGTCCCGGCATTGGCGAGCGCAGCCAGCTTGCCCAAGGGAATGAAACCCGCGAGCACCGCGACGACGATCGCGGTGAAGATGGTGATCCGCACCGGCGTCCCGCGCGACAGCTTGGCAAGGCCAGCGGGCAGCAACCCGTCGCGCGCCATGGTGAAGAAGATGCGGCTCTGTCCATAGAAGAAGGCGAGGATCACGGTCGGCAACGCGATGATCGCCGACACGGCGAGATATTGCGCCGCGAGCGGGCTGCCGAGTTCGCGCAGGATCAGGGCGAGCGGTTCGGGACTGTTGGCGAAGCGGGTATAGGCGATCGCCCCGACCGCAGCGACGGCCACGCCGATATAGATGACGACACAGGCGAACATCGATCCGACGATCCCGATCTTGAGATCGCGGTCGGGGTTCTTCGCCTCCTCCGCCGCCGTCGCAATCGCGTCGAAGCCGTAGAAGGCAAAGAAGATGATCGCCGCCGCCGCCATCACGCCGCGCTCGACCCCGTCGGGGCCGATATGCTTCGCAAAGCCATAGGGGCTGAAGGGTTCGAGATTGGCGGCGTTGAACGCGGGCAGCGCGACCGCGACGAAGACGACGAGCGCGACGATCTTCACGAGCACGAGGATGGCATTGAGCGTCGCACTTTCGCGCGTGCCGACAAGCAGCAGCCCCGCGACGACCGCGATGATCGCGATCGCCGGCAGGTTGACGATGCCGCCGAGTTCGGGGCCCTGCATCAGCGCCATCGGAACCCCGGCCCATGCCTCCAGCAAGGGCGCGGCATAGCCCGACCAGCCGACCGCAACCGCGCTCACCACCAGCGAATATTCGAGGATCAGGCTCCACCCGACGACCCATGCGAGCAGTTCGCCGATCACGACATAGGAGTAGGTATAAGCGCTGCCCGAAGCCGGGATCATCGTCGCCATTTCGGCGTAAGCGAGTGCTGCGCAGGCGCAGATCAGGCCCGCGATGCCGAAGGACAGGATGACCGCCGGCCCCGCCTTGTCGGCGCCCACCCCGATCAGCGTGAGAATGCCCGTACCGACGATCGCGCCGACACCCAATGCAATCAGATGCGGCCAACCGAGCGTCCGCGCGAGCGCCTGACCACCCTCCTGCCGCTCCGGAACGATCGGTTTGCGGCGGAACAGGCTGTCGGTCATGCGATGGGCTCCCTCGGGGCATTATGTTGTGCTTGGCGCACCTGTAAGGGAATGACACGGCAGCGCAAGATAACAACAATCGGGATGTCGGGTTCGGGTGGGGGAGCTGTCGATAAGATCCTCCCCATCGACTTGCGATGGGGAGGTGGCAGCCCGCAGGGCTGACGGAGGGGCCGCAACGTCGCTACCCCTCCACCACCGCCTGCGGCGGCGGTCCCCCTCCCCATCG
>JAFAED010000321.1 GCA_023424275.1 Pseudomonadota bacterium
CGCCGCGCTGATCACCGAAAAATCGGGCAAGCTGAAACTGTGGCAGGAAAATGGGCCGACGCAGGATGTCGCGGGCGTACCCGCCGTCGCCTATGGCGGTCAGGGCGGCTTCGGCGACGTAATCGTCGCCCCCGATTTTGCGACGACGGGCACGATCTACCTGAGCTGGGTCGAAGCGGGCAGCGGCGACACCGCCGGCGCCGTCGTCGGCAAGGCGAAGCTGGTTCAGGGTGTCGCGCCGCGGATCGAAGGGCTCCAGATCATCTGGAAACAGGATCCCAAGGTCACCGGCCGTGGTCATTATTCGCACCGCCTCGCCTTCTCCCCCGACGGCAAATATCTGTTCATCGGGTCGGGCGAACGCCAGAAATTCGACCCCGCGCAGGATATGAAGGCCAATCTGGGGAAGGTGCTGCGCCTCAACCCCGATGGCAGCATCCCCGCCGACAACCCCTTTGCCGATCAGGGCGGCGTCACCGCGCAAATCTGGTCGCTCGGCCATCGCAACATCCTCGGCCTGACCTTCGACGGCACGGGCAAGCTCTGGAATCAGGAAATGGGTCCGAAGGGCGGCGACGAGGTCAATCTGGTCGAAGCCAAGGCGAACTATGGCTATCCGATCGTCTCGAACGGCGACCATTATGACGGCAAGGATATTCCCGACCATGTGACGCGCCCCGAATTTGCCGCACCGAAGCTCTGGTGGAATCCCGCCGTGTCGCCCGCCGGGCTCGCCTTTTATGGCGGCGATCTCTATCCGGGCTGGAAGAACAGCCTGCTGATGGGCGCGCTGTCGGGCGAAGGGCTGGTTCGCATGGCGATCGACGGCGACCGGCTGCACAAGTCCGACCGCTGGGATTTCGGCCAGCGCATCCGCGAGGTCGAGGTCCGCGACGACGGCTCGGTCTGGCTGCTCACCGACGGCGAGGACGGCAAGCTGGTGAAACTCGTCCCGAAGAAGTAAGGGCGGCGGCATGTTCCGCGGCTTCCTCACCCGGCGCGCCGAATGGCCCGCGCGCATCCCGGACCCCGATGCGCTGCCGCCGCTCGCGCTGCTGTGGCGCGAGATCGGGTCGCTCGCGCGTGCGATGTCGGGGCGGATCCGCCCGATGCCGCCCGAACCCAATCCCGACAGCGAACATCCGCCGGTGATGGTGCTGCCGGGCTTCCTGTCGGGCGACTGGGCGACCAAGGCGCTGCGCGCCGACCTGCGCCGCGCGGGCTTTCGCTGCTATGCCTGGGGTCTCGGCTTCAACCGCGGCGCGACCGCCGACATCATCGATCGCATCGACACCCGCGTGCAGTGGATTATCGACCGCACCGGCTATGCCCCCGCGCTCGTCGGGTGGAGCCTCGGCGGCATCTACGCGCGCGAATATGCCAAGCATCACCCGGACAAGGTCGCGCGCGTCGTCACCCTTGGCTCGCCCTTTTCAGGTAGCCGCCGCGCCAACCGCGCGTGGCGCCTCTATCATCTCGTCGCGCGCCACCCGGTCGATAACCCGCCGATCGATTTCCACCCCGCGCCGCGCCCCGAAATGCCGACCTTCGCGCTGTGGTCGAAACATGACGGCGTCGTCGCAGTCAGCAGCGCGCGCGGCCAGCCGCACGAAAGCGACCGGCAGGTCGAGGTCGACTGCGGTCATATGGGCTTTGCCTATGCCCCGACCTCGGTCGCCGCGATCGCCAAGGCGTTAACCGAAGACATAGGTTAATCGGGCATAGGTGATATTCCGACGCGCCCAAGGAAGCCTGCCGATGTTATCGATCACGACTGCCCTCGCCCTTGCGATACAAACCGCCGCCGTGCCGCCTTCCTGCCCGGCGGGGCTCGCGGCGGCCAACCCGCGCATCTGGGTCTATAGCGCGCCGAGCGTGGGTGCGCGCAAAACCGCGAAACTGCGGCCGGGATCGCCGCTGTTCATCTGCAACGCCAATGCCGGCTGGGTCTATATACTGTACCGCGACCGGCGCCACGCGTGCCCCGGCACCGCCGCCGGCCTCGACCTCCGCTATGCGTCGACCTGCGCCGGCGGATGGCTACCGCAGCATCATGCCGCGGTGCTCCGCCGCCGCTAGCATACGTCGATGCGATAGGCGGGGGCGGCCCGCCACTCCATCAGCATCCGCCCCGGCCGCTTCCCCGCGCGCCCGGTCGACACGAAACCGACGCGGCGCAGCAGCGCGCGCGACCGCTCATTATCGGGATGGCATTCGGCAACGATCGAGCAGCCCGGACGCGACGAAGCCAGCGCCTCGACCACTGCGCGCACCGCCTCGGTCGCAATCCCCTTGCCGCGCACGCGCGCCGCGAACCAGTAACCGATCTCATATTCTTGGGCTCTGCCGCGATGGACCCCGATCACACCGTTGAGGTCGAGGCCATGTTCGTCGCGCACCGCATGAAACACGTCGCCGCCGCCCGATTTGGCGATCAGCGCGCGCGCATCGGCTTCGGTGAAAGGCGCGGGCAGGAAATGCACGCGCGACGTCACCGTCTCGTCGGTGATCGCGGCAAGCGCGCGCGCATCGTCCGCAAAAAGCGGCGT
>JAFAED010000342.1 GCA_023424275.1 Pseudomonadota bacterium
GTCGAAACGATCCTTGGTCGACGGCTGGAGCAGCGCGAACTGTTTTTTGCGGCGAAGGCTGACATAGCCCTTTTTCGGCGCGAGTTCGACGTCGCCGCCGAACCCCTGCACCAATGCGATCAGCCGATCGTAGAGCGGCCGCCAATGCGCTTTCGCTCCGTCGAACGCCGCCTCGACCAGCGCATCGTCGTCCTGCGACAGCGACGAGGACGCGTTCGCGGCGTGCACGATCATATTGGCATAGCCATGACCCAGCCCATGTTCGGATTTGAGGTGGTTCACCAGCGCCATATGCCCGGAAATGCCGGTCGCGCGCGCCGCAGCGACCCATTCGTCGAGGCCCTTGCCGGTCTTGGCACGCAGATTCTCGCCCATCTTCTCGAATTCGTCGGACATCATATCCTCCTCTCGAAGAAGAGTTGATTGAACATTCAACCAAGCATTTTGTCAAGAGGCTTGGCAAGCGGCAGGCGAGACCCGATATGCGCGCCATGTGTGTCGTCGCCCTTGCCCATCGCGCCCATCCCGACTGGCCGCTCATCCTCATCGGCAACCGCGATGAATTCCATGCACGTCCCGCGGCGCCGCTTGCCGAGTGGGATGACGGCAGCGGAATCGTTGCGGGCCGCGACCTTCAAGCCGGGGGCACCTGGCTCGGCGTACACAAGCCGAGTGGCCGCGTCGTGGTCGTGACCAATGTGCGCGGCGCCATGCCCGATCCCGCAAAGGAATCGCGCGGGGCGCTCGTTTCGGACCTGTTGCGCGGCGCGGGGCGCTTTGCCGACCCGGCGGCCGGGGACCTGCCCCGCTTCAACGCCTTCAACCTCTTCGCTGTCGGCAACGGCGAGGCCCGACTGCTGACCAATCGCCCCGTCCCGCTGATCATGCCGCTCGAACCCGGCGTCCATGCGCTCGCCAACGAGCCGGTCGACGCCCCCTGCCCCCGCGCCGAGCGGCTGCGCGCGGCACTTGCGGCGTTTGTCGGTGCCGGCTGCGACCCCGCAGCGATGCTGGACACGCTGATGGCCGAGGACGACCCCGCGCTGTTCCTGCGCGGCGACACCTATGGCACGCGCGCCTCGACGCTCGTTGCGATGTCGGCGGATGGCGCCGTCCGGATGATCGAGCGCCGATACGAAAAGGGCGGCCGCCCTGCTGGAACGACCGCCCTCGATTTTCGGATCGGCTGAGCCGACGCGCTTATTTCGGCGCGATCACCATCAGCATCTGACGGCCTTCGGTGCGCGGATGCGCTTCGACCTTCGCGATTTCGGCGGTCAGTTCGGCGACGCGCTGGAGCACGTTGAGGCCAAGCTGGGTGTGGCTCATTTCGCGGCCGCGGAAGCGCATGGTCATCTTGACCTTGTCGCCTTCGCCGAGGAAGTCGAAGACCTTCTTCATCTTCACGTCGAAATCATGATCGTCGATGTTCGGACGCATCTTGATCTCTTTGATTTCCTGCGTCTTCTGGCTCTTGCGTGCGAGGTTCGCCTTTTTCTGCGCCTCGTACTTGAACTTGCCGACGTCGAGGAACTTGCACACCGGCGGATCGGCGTTCGGAGACACTTCCACCAGGTCGAGACCCACCTCGGCCGCCTGCTCGATCGCTTCGGCCGTCAGCATTACGCCCAGATTTTCGCCTTCCTCGTCGATCACGCGGACTTTGGGGGAGGCGATGAATTCATTGTAACGCGGGCCGTTTTTCGGCGGCATTGGTGCCATAGGGCGACGGGTCATGGGCGGTGGTATAGCTGTATCTCCTGAATCACTTGCAATAGGCGTGCAGCATCGACGCAAAAACACGCGTGACGGTCATATAGTGATCGCGAAGCCGTCGTAAAGACCGCCGCGCGCTCCTTATGGCGCTTTTCGGACCGACTGTGGCGGGTCTGCCACTGTCAGCCCGTTACCATTTGGTCGGCGCCGGGTCGACGACGCGGAAGCCGCCCGCCCCGATTTCGCTGACCTCGAGCGCCCGTTCGGCGATCCCGCGGCTGTTGAAACGGAAAATGCCGTCGATGCCGCCGAAGCCGTCGGCCGCCAGCAGGCGCGTTGCCGGGAAATTGGTTCCGGGTTTCCAGTCGCGCGCGATCCGCACCGTCAGCAGCACCGAGTCATAGCCGAGACTGGCAAGCCGGTACGGTGCCTTGCCGAAACGCGTCCGATATTTGGTCGCGAGCTGGCCGTAGAGGCCGTCCGAGACGCTGGCGAACCACGATCCGCGCATCACTGCATTGCTGCCGAGCGCCGCGTCGGTGTTCCAGAGTTCGGTGCCGAGGATCTGCTTGTTCCCCGTGGTCTTGATCACCGGCACCGCGCGGATCGCATTGCCCCCGCTGTCGGCGATCAGCACCGCGTCCATCGCGCCTGCATTGGCAAGGCGCCGCGCCGCGCCGGTCAGCGCGGTCGCGCTGCGGTCATAGCTTTCGACCGCGACAAGCGTCCCGCCGGCTTCGGCGACAGCGGCGCGGAAAGCCGCCGCCGACCGGTCGCCATAGACATTCTTGGGCACGAGCGCGCCAAAGCGCTGATGCCCCTTGGCGCGCGAGAAGGCGACGACGCGCTCGACCGACTGACCGGGGACGAAGCCCATGATGAAGACGCCATTGCCCGCGACGCCGCTGTCGTTCGAGAAGCTGAGGACGGGCACCTTTGCCCCGCGCGCGATCGGCGCGACCGCGGTGACGTCTTCGCTGAGCAAGGGCCCCAGGATCAGCTTGTTGCCGTCGGCGACCGCCTGCCGTGCCGCCGCGGCGGCGCCAAGCGCCGTGTCATAGGTGGTGATGCGCACGCGCTCGGTGCGCGAATCGAGCAGCGCCAGCGTCGTCGCATTGGCGATCGCGGTGCCGACGTCGGCGTTCGGGCCCGTCTGCGGCACGAGCAATGCGACGCGGTGGCGATCGGTGTCGGTCGGCAGGCCGGGGCCGACATTGTCGTCGGGGTTGGTCGGCGGCGGCGGGGTGGCCGGGCCATTGCTTTTCGGAACGACCTGACATGCCGCGAGCAGCCCCGCCATCGCCACCGCCCCAAGACCGCGCAACAT
>JAFAED010000373.1 GCA_023424275.1 Pseudomonadota bacterium
TTGAGCAGGAGATTGATGATCACCTGCTGCAGCTGGATCGGATCGCCATCTACGGCCGAATGGGTGTCCGCCTCGATCCTCGTCCTTGCCGCATGCGCCTTGATTTCATGGCCGAGGAACCGAAGCGCCTCGCTTGCGAGCTGGTCCAGCCTGACCGCCTCGCGGGTCGCGGGGCCAGGAGACGCCATCGCCCGCAGCCGCGTGATCACGTCGTTCGCTCTTTGCGCCGAGCGCTGGACGCGCTCGAACAGCTCGCTCGCCGCATCATGGTCGAGCCCGCCAGTGTTGAGACGCTGACGCGCCGCGGCGCTGATCGTCTGGATAGCGGTCAGCGGCTGGCTGACCTCATGCGCGATCGCGGCACCGACCTCGCCGAGCATCGCGACCCGTGCGGCGTGCGCAAGCTCGCCGCGAACGCGGTCGAGTTCTCGCTGCGCGAGGTTGCGCTCGGTAAGATCCACGACCCCCATCAGCATGATACCCCTCCGCGCGCTTTCGGGTGACCATGCATTGGTCAGCAGCGCCTCGAGCGGCCGGCCCTTGACGCTCGTAAGCCGGACCTCACGGATATAATGCGCCTGTCGCTCCATCGTGAGCGCCAGCCCTTCGACATAGTCCACGAGGCTCTCGTCGGGCCAGAATTTTGCGCAGCTGCCGAGCAGGTCCTCGACGCTTTCGCCGTCGAACATCTTGATGGCCGGCGCATTCGCATCGATCATCATCGCGATGTCGGTCAGTTCACGGGCCTTATCGGGGTGTTTCGCCAGATGGGAGCGAAGGTCGGTGATCCCCGCATCATAGAGTTTGCGCATCTCGGTTCCGACCGGCCGGAAATCGATCTCGAGGAAGCCGATCGCAATCGTATTGAACATGCTCGCATAGCGCTGACGATGAAAGCCCTCGTCGGCATAACTCAGCAGATAATGATCGGCATCGCGGCTCGTCTCGACGATCCAGAGAATTTCCCCCGCCGCGTCGCGTTCGATATGCCATTTGATCCAGATATTGCGAATGCCGCTCGCGACGATACGCCGCGCACGCCCTTCCCACCAGCGCTTGTGCTGCAGCCGCGCGTCCCAACCATCTTCTCCGCCTCCGCCGCCGAGATCCGCATCGAAACCCTGGACCATTCGCTTTCCTGTGTCGCCTGCAACAAGCCCGTAGAAGGTCGCGGCCCGGTCATTGAAGCCGAAGATCTGACCCCTGCGGTCGAACACAAGCACAGGATCGGGCACCGCCTCGAACGCAGGGAGCAACTGGTCCAGGCCGGACATTGTGGTCGTGCCGCGAGTCATCGCAAATCCTATCGCAATCAAGCTTTCCGCGCGCAAGATCGCGAGGCGGGCCGCCGCACAGGTAAAAGCAGGACACCGTTCGGCTGCCTTTCCGGCCCGCCGCGCCTTCGGCGCGCCATGCCGCTGCTAAAGCTCTTCGCTGGGGGAGATGGGAACCCGCTGCTCGAGAATCGCGCACCGTCTTGCCGAAAACACGGCCTCGAACCATCCTACGTTGGAACACCCGCCCCATACCAAAGTCTTGGTCGATGCCCGCGACCCCGGCTCCTATGCCTGTCGCGGCGGGAGTTCACGTCTTTGACAGTCCAGCCTTGGGCCGCCGCCTGTCCGGGTCTCACCGAGCGCCCGGCCAGGCGTCCCGAGGCATCAGGCCTATCAAGGGTGACCAACGCCGACATATTCTTAGCCGGCTGGTGTCGCACGGCCATCGATCAACCGTTACAAGTCAAGGAAGCGGCACTCGCCCATGAAAACGCGACCATTGCGGCTATTCGGCATAAAGGGTCGCAAATTCTTGCTTGGCCTCGGCGTGGCTGTCGGCGCGGCGCCCCAGCTTGCGCTCGCACAAAATGCGCCGCCGCCTTCGAATTCGGCCGTCGCCGATTCCGCGACCGACGAGATCGTCGTAACGGCAGGCAGGCGACCGCAGGGGGAAACGGCAATCGCGGCAGCGGTCGATGCCATTACGGCGCGCCGTCTAGAGGCGGAATCGATCCGCACATTCGAAGATCTCGCACGCTCCGACACGGGTCTTCAGATTTCCGCCTACCAGGGCGAGACGCAGATTTTCATGCGCGGCATCGGGGCCGTGACTTTCATTGGCGGTTTCGAAAGCAGCATCGCGGTCAACCTGGACGGCGTTTATCTTGGGCGCCCGACGGCGATCGCACCGGCCTTGTTCGACATCGAACGCGTCGAGATCCTCAAGGGGCCGCAAGGCACGCTCTATGGGCGCAATGCCACTGGCGGGGCAATCAATCTGATCACACGGGCCCCGACGTCCGTTTGGCAAGCCGATGCGAGCGCGACGCTGGGAAATTACAATCGGCGAGATTTCTTCGCCGGCGTCGGTGGCCCCTTGGCGCCCGGCCTCAACTTCCGGGTCGCACTCGGCTCGAACAACCACAGCGGCTTCACGCGCCTCCAAATGGGCGACGAAGCTGCCGGCAATCCTGTCTGGCGTCGCGCCGAAAGCCTTCACGATTTTACCGCGCGGGCGCGGCTCGACTGGGCCATCAGCCCTTCGACCGAACTGCAGCTGAGCGGTGACTATTACCGCGCCGACGATCGCGGCGTGGTCTTTCATTTTGCAGGCCCGGGATATGCGAACAATCCGCTCTTTCTCGATCGTATCGGCGAGGGCGACGTCGGTGGCTATGGGCGGCGGCGGATCAGCGCGTCGCTCCTGCCCTATAACAAACCCGAGAATTGGGGACTGGCCGCGCGCCTGGTCGTCGATCACGGTGGACCCGTTTTTACAGCTACATCTTCCATACGCCGCACGCGCCCGCGCAACCTGACGGACATGTCGAACAGCACGGTTCTCGGCGAGAGCCAGTTCAAGGCCGAGCGCGCGACGCAGGTCACCCAGGAAGTCGAGCTCCGCAGCCCGGAAGACGCGCGCATAACCTATCTCGTCGGTCTGACCTATTACCGCGAACGCAACGACGTGCGGAACGAATTTCTCATTCCCGAACTGGTCACCTATCTCGGCGGCGCCGGCAGCGAGGATTGCTGCCTGCTGCGCGCGAACGGGTCGGTCAAGACCGACAGCTATGCGCTGTTCGGAGAGGTCGGCACGGCCGTCCTCCCCGCAACCCGGGTGACGATCGGGGGCCGCCTCGGGCGCGAGCGGCGCGGCGGCCGGAACCTCCTCGATTTCACCGGCTATCTTCTCCTGAACGACACGGTCCTGGATCCCGTTACCTTCACGTCCTTTACGCCGCGCGTCGTGATCGAACATGATCTCGGCGCCCTCGGGTTGCTCTACGCGTCAGCGACAAAGGGCTTCAAGGCCGGAGGATTCAAC
>JAFAED010000424.1 GCA_023424275.1 Pseudomonadota bacterium
TCAGGAATTCGATCGTCGGGGCGAGCACCTTGCCGCCCTCCACCTTCACCGCCGCGGCGCCGGTTTCCTTGAGCAGCCGCGCCGCATTGTCGAACGCCTGCTGCGGGCTGCCTTCATAGCTGCCGAACGGCATGTCGACGATCACCGCCGCATGATAGCTGCCGCGCACGACGGCCGCACCGTGCAAGGCCATCATGTCCATCGTCACGCCGACGGTATGCGGCAATCCGTAAATCACCTGCGCCAGCGAATCGCCGACCAGCAGCATGTCGCAATGCGGGTCGAGCAGCTGCGCCATGCGAACCGTATAGGCGGTCAGCATGACGAGCGGTTCGCCGCCCTTGCGCTGGCGAATGCGCGGAACTGTGAGGCGTTTCATCGGTTGCGGCGTCGGATTCGCGCGGCTTGTCGATGTGTCGAGCGTGAGCGTTTTTGGGAGCGTGGACATGGGGCGGGGGTCTAGCCCCTTGGCGCGCCCAGCGAAAGGACGAAGCATCACGATGTAAAATCATCTTGACTCAATGTTCGATATTTTTAACATTGCGTCACATAAAGCAAACATCCGGAGTTTCATCCATGGGCTTTCGCGAAAAGATTCACTGGGTCACGCTGGTGACGATGGCCGCCGCGTTCGGCTGGTATTTCCTCGTCTACCCCTGGCAGGCCGTCGACGGCCCCGCCGGCGTCTGGGCGACCGCCGGGCTGCTCGTGCCGGTCACCATCGCGATCATCGTCGCGATGACGGTGGCGACCGCCTTCCTCGCGATCCGCAACCGTGCCGAGGTCGATATCAAGGAGGACGAGCGCGATCGCAGCTTCCACATGCGCGGTACCCACTATGCCTATTACCCGCTCGTCGTCGGGATCTGGATCAACATCTTCCTGATTTTCTGGGGCGTCGGCCAGGCGCAGCAGCTCAACATGATGATTGCGACGCTCGTCGTCGCCGAACTCGTGCGCATCGGCACCCAGCTCTATCTCTATCGCCGGGGCTATTGAGCGATGCCTCCCGCAACCCTCGAACCCGCGCGGCAGTTCGCCGAAGCCGATACTGGAGACGTGTCGATGAACTTTCGTGAAAAAACCGCCTGGCTGAATGTCATTGCGATGGTCGCCGCCTACACCGTCTATTTCGGACTTCTCCTCTCCGGCCACCCCGCCGGGCGCGAGGTGTTCCCGATGCTGTGGCTGTTCGGATCGATCGCCGTCGCACATGCGATCACCGTCATCGTCGGCACGACCATCCTGTCGGTGCAGGCCCCGAAGTCGGAGCGCGCCCGCGCCGACGAGCGCGACCGGGCGATCCGCCGGCGCGGCGCCGCCATGGGCTATTATGTCCTGCTCGTCGGGATGATGGTCGTCGGGGTCTATATGCCCTTCGTCGAGCGCGGCGTGCCGCTGGCGAATGCCGGGCTGTTCGCGATCGTCGCCGCCGAGCTGGTGAACAGCGTCGTTGTGCTGATGAGCTATCGGAGGGGCTGGCATGGCTAGGCCCCCGTTCACCAACGACATCCGCACGCTGCGCTTTCTTGCCGGCGAAATGACGCAGGGCGACCTCGGCGACATGGTCGGGGTCACGCGGCAGACGATCGCCGCGATCGAACAGGGCAAATATTCGCCGTCGCTGGAGGTGGCGTTCCGCATCGCGCGGGTCTTCGACAAGCCGCTCGAGGCGGTGTTCCAGTGGGACGACGCCGGCGATTGAGACAGCGCGGCCGCGCGGGTCCGGCCCACGCCCCTCCCCGGTGGCGGCGGGCCGGACTTCAGGCTGCGCTGAGCGCCGCGAGATGGTCGGGGCCGAGCTCGAGCGTCATGCTGCCCAGCAGTTCGTCGAGCTGGTCGACGCGCGTCGCGCTCGCGATCGGCGCCGTGACGCCCGGCTGCTGCGCGACCCAGGCAAGCGCGATCTGCGACAATGTCGCGCCCGTTTCGGCGGCGATCCGGTCCATGACGGCCAGAACCGCGGGGCCGCGCCCCTCCATATAGGCCTTCGCCTTATAACCGCGCGGGCTCTGCCGCAGGTCGGCGGCATCGCGATATTTGCCCGACAGATAGCCGGACGCGAGGCTGTAATAAGGCACGACGCCGATATCCTCGGCGATGCAGAGCTGCTGGAGCGCGCCCTCATATTGATCGCGGTCGAGCAGGTTCAATTCGGGCTGCATGACGGTGAAGCGCGGCAGCCCGCGTTCGTCGGCGACGCGCAGCGCGGCGGCGAGCCGGTCGGCGCTATAGTTGGACGCGCCGATCGCGCGGACCTTGCCCGCATCGACCAGTTCGCCGAACGCGCCCATGACCTCGTCGAGCGGGACGTCGGGATCGTCCTTGTGCGCGAAATAAAGGTCGATCGTCTCGACACCGAGCCGTTCGAGCGAGGCATCGACCGCTGCGCGAACGCGGTCGGGCTGCAATCCCTTGCCGCCTTCGCCCGGCAGCATGCCGACCTTGGTCGCGATCAATATCCGGTCGCGCGCGCCGCTCGCCTTCAGCCATGCGCCGATCATGCTTTCGGACTCACCGCCCTTATGCCCTTCCGCCCACGCCGAATAGACGTCGGCGGTGTCGATCATCCGCCCGCCGCCTTCGACAAAGCGGTCGAGAACGGCAAAGCTCGCCGCGCGGTCGGCGGTCCAGCCGAAAACATTGCCGCCGAGGACGAGCGGCGGGGTGGAAAGCCCGCTTTGGCCGAGAGGTTTGTCGATCATCGGATATGTCCCTTTTTCACCGTTGCCACCGCTTCGCGCGGATTGTCGCTGAACAGGCCGTCGATGCCGGTCGCCAGATAGGCGTCGATTTCGGCCGCGAGGTCGCCGTGGCCGGCGGGGTTGATCCCGCCCTTGTCGCGAAGCGGCAGGAAGTAATTTTCCCGGCGAAAGGTCCAGGGATGGACCTTGAGCCCCGCAGCATGCGCATCGCGGACCAACATGGTCGGATCGCCCAGCGTGCCGAGCGTGCCGCGCGGAATGATCATTTCCTTATACGGTCCGATCC
>JAFAED010000481.1 GCA_023424275.1 Pseudomonadota bacterium
GGACATCATATTTTCCCGAACTTGCGCGGCCTCAAACCGACCGCGCCCGCGGCGCACATAGAGACGAAGCGGCTTCGCTTCAACCCATACGTCGCCGCGGAAATAATCCGTCGCCCCCGCGCAGGCGGGGACGACGCTGGTGATCAACCAAGCTGTGCAGCCGCCTCTACAATCGGCAGGAACTTCGCCGCCGTCAGGCTTGCGCCGCCGACCAGCGCGCCGTCGACGTCGCCTGCGCCCAGCAGTTCGGCGGCATTCTCGCCATTGACCGAGCCGCCATAGAGAATGCGCATGTCCTCCGCCGACGCACCAAAGCGATCGGCGAGCGCGCCGCGGATCGCGCCGTGCATCGCGGCGACGTCGGCCACCGTCGGCACCAGCCCGGTGCCGATCGCCCAGATCGGCTCATAGGCGATGGCGAGCCGCTGCGGATCGAAACTCTCGGGCACCGATCCCCCGATCTGCGCGAGCACAAAATCGATCGCGCCGCCCGATTCGCGTACGGCAAGCGGTTCGCCGACGCACAGGATGACCGACAGCCCGGCGGCGAGCCCCGCCTCGGCCTTCGCACGCACATCCTCATCGCTTTCGCCAAAACCTTCGCGTCGTTCGCTATGCCCGACGATCACGACGCTGGCACCGATATCCGCCAGCATCGGCGCGGCGACCGATCCGGTGAAGGCGCCCGATGTCGCGCTGTGGCAATCCTGTCCACCGACGGCCGCGCCCGGTACGGCGGAGACCATGGCGCCGACCAGCGTGAAGGGCGGGCAGAGCGCGACGTCGACGCCGGGGTGCGCTTCGGCGCCCGCGAAAATCTCGCGCGCATCGGCCAGCGCGGCCGACACGCCGTTCATTTTCCAATTGCCCACCACATATTTGCGCCGTGCCATCGCCCTGTCTCTCCCGCTGCCTGAACCATGCCCTGCCCCTAGCGGCGAGCGGGGGCGATACGCAAGCCGCCGCGTCGATCGACGCCGAAAGCCCCTTTCCCGCCTTGATGCCGTGCCGCCGCATCTCTAAAGCAACGCGCAATCGCGCATCCTCGCGCCCTGCCGAAAGAACGCCCGTTCCATGATTACCGCCATCCGCGCCATGTTTTCCTCGACGATCGGCAAATTCCTCGCCCTCGCCTTCGTCGTCCTCGTCGGGCTCGCCTTTGCGCTCGGCGATGTGACCGGCAATTCGACCTTTGGCGGGATCGGCGACGCCAATGTCGCCAAGGTCGGCGATCAGGAAATCGGCCTCGGCGAACTGCGTAATCGCGTCGACCAGGCTTACCGGCAGGCGCAGCAGAGCCAGCCAGGGCTGACCAAGGTCGCGTTCATCGAATCGGGCGGACTCGACCAGGTTCTCGACCAGCTGATCGAAGGCCTCGCCTTCGACCAGCTCGCCGCCCAGATGGGCTTCGGCGTCAGCGACCGCCTGATCGACGGACGCATCGCCGACATCCCCGCCTTTGCCGGCGTGGGCGGCAAATTCGACCAGAAAGTCTTCGAAAAGGCGCTGCGCGAGAATGGCATCACCTCGGCCCAGCTGCGCCTCGACCTGCGCCAGCAGCTCGTCGTCGAACAGCTCGCCGGCCCGATCGGTTCGGTGCCGCGCGTCGCGGCGGGCCTTGCGCGCCCCTATGCCATGCTGCCGCTCGAACAGCGTCGCGGGCAGGCGACCTTCATTCCGTCGAGCCCCTTTGCCCCGGCGGGCGATCCGGGCGATGCGGTGCTGAAGAAATATCTGTCGCAAAATGCCGCGAAATTCACGATCCCCGAACGCCGCGTGATCCAATATGCGCTGTTCGATCGCGCCGCCGTGCCCGTTCCCGCCGTTACCGACGCCGAAATCGCCAAGGTGTACAAGGATAATGCCGCGCAGTTCGCAGCGAGCGAAACGCGCCGTTTCGCGCAGGTGATCGTGCCCGATCAGGCGACCGCCAACAGCCTTGCCGCCAAGGTGCGCGGCGGCACGTCGCTCGCCGCCGCCGCGCAGGCGGCCGGCCTCTCGGCCTCGACCACCGGCGACCTCACGCAAACCGCTTATGCCGCAACCGCCAGCGCCGCGGCAGCCAAGGCCGCCTTCGCGGCCAAGCGCGGCGACCTGATCGGCCCGACGCAGACCGGCCTTGGCTGGACGATCGCGCGGGTCGAGGATGTCACCGCGAAACCCGCGCGCAGCCTTGCCGAAGCGACCCCCGAAATCCGCACCGAACTCGCCAAGAACAAGGCGAACGAAGCGATCGTCGATTATTACAACGCGATCCAGGACGCCGTGAACGGCGGTGCGTCGATCGAGGAAATCGCCGCCGACCGCAAGTTGCAGCTCGTCGAAACGCCGGCGATCCTGCCCAGCGGCCGCGCCCCCGGCCAGCCCGCCTACACGCCGGCTGCCGAACTCGCGCCGCTCGTCGCGCAGGCCTTCCAGGCGGCCGGCGAAGGCGAAAGCCATCTCGCGACGCTCGTCGAGAACGAGAAATTCGGCGTCTATGCGGTGAAATCGATCACCGCCGCCGCGCCGCCGCCCTTCGCCCAGATCCGTACCGACCTGCTCGGCGAATGGCGCTTTGCCGAAGGGCAAAAGGTCGCCCGCGACAAGGCACGCGCGATCACCAAGGCGGTCGAGGGCGGCAAGAGCCTTGCCGAAGCCGTCGCCGCTGCGGGCCCGAACATCGGCAGCGTCCAGACGATCGGCGGCCGTCGCGGCGAACTCGGCGCCAACGGCCAGCGCGTCTCGCCCGATCTCGCCCTGCTCTTCTCGATGGCGAAGGGCAGCGTGAAGACGCTCGAAATACCCGGCAATCGCGGCTGGATGGTCGTCGCGCTGAACGAAGTCCAGCGCCCCGATCCGAAGTCGATCGAACCCGCGCTCGTCGACGGCATCAGCCGCCAGCTCGCGCCCGCGTT
>JAFAED010000530.1 GCA_023424275.1 Pseudomonadota bacterium
CAATAAGGGCAGCGCATCGGACGAGCCCATTCACCTGCAATTCGAAAAGTCGCTGGCGCTGGCGCCCGAGCAGACCGACCTGCTCCGCCGCGTGCTGATCCTCGCGGCCGATCATGGCGTGAACGAAAGCACCTATGCCGTGCGTATGGTCGCGCGCTCGGGGGTCACGCCGTGGCGTTCGGTGTCGGTCGGCCTCGCGCTCGCGGTCGGGCGGCAGAGCAAGTTCGGGCAGAATGAATCGCTGCGCCGCTTCATCGCCGAGATCCTCTCGGCACCCGACCCCGAAGCGGTCGTGACGCGCCAGTTGCGCGAGGGCGGCGACCTGCCGGGCTTTGGAAGCCCCATCTATCCGAACGGCGACCCGCGCGCTGCGGCGCTCGTCGATTTCTGCGATCGCGCGCTGGCCGATCATCCGGGGTATCGCAAGCTCGGCCGCGCGATCGAGCTCGCCTATGAGTTTCGCGCGCTGCGGCCGAATTTCGCGTTCGTCAGCACCTTTGCCGAAGAGCTCACCGGATTGCAGTCGCGGCGCGAGTTCGTCGGATTGAGCTCGAGCGAAGCGCCCTATCTGATCGGCCGTTCGGTGGGCTGGGTCGCGCATTGCATCGAACAGGTGGCGAGCGACAATGACGGTCCGGCGGATTCGGGCGATTGATCGGGTTCGGCGCGCCCCGTGCATGGAATGATAGCTCGGCAAGCCGGGCGATTTGCTGCACGTCGGCGCCGCGGACGATCCCCGATGCCGCAGCTTGAAAAGAGGCCGATGCACGACACGCTGGGCGATGACGATCGGTGGCTCTCACGGCTGCCGCCCGCAACGCGCGATTTCATTCGCGCGCATGTACGGCTGCGCAAATTCGCCGACCGCGCGCACGTCTATTCGGTCGGCGATCAGCCCGACGGCCTGTATCAGATCGTGTCGGGCGAGGTGCGGCTGATGGCCTATCCGGCCGTCGGGCGGCAGTTCCTGACGCTCGTCGCGCGGCGCCGACACTGGTTCGGCGAACTGTCGGTTATCGACGGCGGGCCGCGACCGCATGATGCCATCTGCCAAGGCCCGGTCGAACTGCTCCACCTGCCGCTCCGCGATATCGCCGATTTTGCCGCGACGCGGCCCGACATCTATGGTCATGTCGCGCTAATCGGCTGCGAACATCAGCGCGCGGCGCTATCCTACATCGGCTCGATGCTCGCCAAACCGAGCCGCGCCCGGCTGGCCGAGATGATCCTGAACATGGCCTCGCGCGGCGCCGATGTCGATCATCCCGTCCTCCAGATGAGCCAGGAGGATCTGGCGGGGCGGCTCGGCATGTCGCGCCAACATCTCGGCAATCTCCTGTCCGAAATGAGGGCGGCGGGCAGCATCGCCACCTCCTATGGCCGCATCCATATTCTCGACTGGCGCGCACTGCTGGCGATGGCCGACTGATGGCGGACGCCAAACCTCAGGACGGCGGCTCGGCCGCGCGGCGCGCCGGTGCCTGGGCAGCGCTGCTCGTCCTGTCGATCGCGACAACCTGGCTCTTTCGCCTGCTCCATGTGCCGGCCGCGCTGATGCTCGGCCCGATGCTGTCGGCGATCGCCATCGCGCAATATCACGGCAAGCTCGAAATGCGGCGACCGTTCGTGATGGGGGCGCAGGCGCTGCTCGGTTGCCGGCTCGGCATGGCGATATCGCCCGAATTGCTGCACTCGGCGCTCGGCTATCTGCCGGCGCTGTTTGCCTTTGTGATCGCGGTCGTCCTGGTGACGATGATCCTTGCCGTCACCGTCAGCCGCGCCGGCTGGTTCCCCGAAAGCACTGCGGTTTGGGGTGTGTCGCCCGGCGCCGCGTCGGCGATGGTGATGCTCGCCGAAATGTACGGCAGCGATCCCCGGATCGTCGCGGTCATGCAATATCTGCGCGTGCTGGCCGCCGCGCTCGTCGCGATCCTCGTCGGCACGCTGATGGGCAGCCCCGAGGCGAACAGCCACGGCATCCCGATGATCGGGGCCAGCGTCGTGTGGTTCCCGCCGATCGACGGCATCGCCTTTACCGAAACGCTGGCGCTCGCGCTGCTCGGCGCGATCGCCGCATGGGTCAGCAAAAAATCCATCGCGATCCTGTTCGTGCCGATGATCGGCGGCGCCTTCCTGCAGATCAGCGGCCTCGGGCGGCTCGAACTGCCGGCCTTTCTGACCGCGGCGGTGTTCGCGGTCATCGGCTGGAACATCGGTTTGAAATTCACGCGCGCCTCGCTCCGCGCATCGATGAAGCTGATGCCGCGGATCGTCGCCGTGATCTTTGTGATGATCGCGCTGTGCGGCGCGCTGTCGGTGCCCTTGGCGCGCGTGACCGGGGTCGATGCGCTGTCGGCCTATCTGGCGCTCAGCCCCGGCGGCCTCGATTCGGTGCTGATCATCGCGACAAGCACGCATGTCGACCTGCCGCTGATCCTCGCCGCCCAGGTCGTGCGGTTGCTCGTCGTGATGACGGTAGCGCCGCCGCTCGCGCGCTTCGTCGTGCGGCGCGGCCTGTTC
>JAFAED010000538.1 GCA_023424275.1 Pseudomonadota bacterium
GCGTAAATCGCCGCCGCGGCGCCGCCGGGGCAGCCGCCGACGACGAGCACGTCGAAGGGCTCTTTCGCGGCGATTTTTTCGGCCGCGCGGGCGACCGCCCCGGTGTCGAGCTTCGCGACGATCTGCGCGAGGTCCATGCGCCCCTGCCCGAAGGGTTCACCGTTCAGGAAGACGGCGGGAACCGCCATCACCTTGCGGCGCTCGACCTCGTCCTGAAACAATGCGCCGTCGATCGCGGTGTGGCGGATATTCGGACCCAGCGCCGCCATGATGTTGAGCGCCTGCACGACGTCGGGGCAATTCTGGCACGAGAGCGAGAAGAAGGTTTCGAAGGTGAAGTCGCCTTCGAGGGCGCGCACCGCGTCGAGCAGTTCGGCCTCTTCCTTCGGCGGGTGGCCGCCGACGTGGAGCAGCGCGAGGATCAGCGAGGTGAATTCATGCCCCATCGGCAGCCCCGCGAACACGGCTTCGGCGCGGCCCTCGTCGGCGCGGATCGCGAAGGACGGGCGTCGGGCGTCGTCGCCGTCGAAACGCGCGGTGACGAGGTCCGACTGCGCCGCGACCTCTTCGACAAGGCTGCGCATCTCGGCCGACTTGGGCGAGGCATCGAGGCTCGCGACCAGCTCGATCGGGCGGCGGAGGTTGCCGAGATAGGTCTTGAGCTGGGCGGTCGTGTTGGCGTCGAGCATCGGCATGGGGAGAGCCTTTCGGACAGGAGCAGGGGTTCGCCGCGGAGGGCGGCGTCAGAATCTCATGTTTTTTGAAGAAGCTAAGACCGGGCGAGCGCTGCGCGCCCGGTCCTCGCAAATCGGCTTAGATCTTGCCGACGAGTTCGATCGAGGGAGCGAGCGTTTCGGCGCCCTCTTCCCACTTCGCCGGGCAGACCTGGCCGGGGTTGGCGCGGACATAGACCGCGGCCTTGATCTTGCGGACGAGTTCTTCGGCGTTGCGGCCGACGCCTTCGCTGGTGATTTCCATCACCTGGATCACGCCGTCGGGATCGACGACGAAGGTCGCGCGGTCGGCAAGGCCCGAATCTTCACGCAGCACGCCGAAATTGTTGGCGAGGACGTGGTTCTGGTCGCCCAGCATGTGATAGTTGATCTTGCCGATCGCCGGCGAGCTGTCGTGCCATGCCTTGTGGCTGAAGTGCGTGTCGGTCGACACCGAATAGACTTCGACGCCGAGGCCCTGAAGCGCCTGATACTGGTCGGCGAGGTCTTCGAGCTCGGTCGGGCAGACGAAGGTGAAGTCGGCCGGGTAGAAGAAGAAAACCGCCCACTTGCCCTTGGTATCGGCGTCCGTCACGGGGACGAACTTGCCCTGATGGTACGAGGTGGCGTTGAACGGCTTGATCGAGCTTCCGATGATACCCATGGGAGAGTGTTTCCTTTGATTGCTGCACTGCAAAATGATTTGCAGGGCGCCAGCTATAAGGACGGGCGCACGCACTCAACCCCAATTTTCCGGGCACACTTATCGGTGAAATCGATTAAGCGCCGAAGTTCGCGCAAAACGGCGATTAACGGCAGATATCCTTCGCACCCGCGAGCAAGTCGATCACTTCGCTATCGAAATCGTCGGGCGCGCCCGGCGTGATCTTGCGAAAGCGGCGCGCGCAATAGGCGGCGCGCGGACCGAGATCGGGGACATCGCGGAACTTCAGCGCCGTCCCCGACGTCCCGCCGACAAGATCGGGCATGTCGCTCCACACGGTACGCACCGTGAAGACGGCGCCCGGGCGAACCTCGGGCGGGTAACGCTCGTGCCGGCTGATGCACAGCGCCAGGTCATCCACTCGCCAATCGTCTGCCATTATCAACCTCATGGTTGTTTCGCAGCGTTGGGCGGAGGTTATCACATAAGCATCGTGGTGCGAAGCGCCGGATCGCGGGCGATGGGCGGCGCGACGGCCAGCCCCGCGATCCCCTCGCTCGGGGTCAGGCCGAAAACGCGGCGGAATACGCGCGACAGATGCGCCGTATCGGCAAAACCGGCATCCATCGCCGCGGTGCGGACGAGCGCACCGCCCGCCATCTGCCGCGTCGCATATTGCAACGCCGACCACAGCTTGAACTCGCGAAAGCCCTGTCCCGTCGCCCGCCGGAAATATCGCAGCGCCCGCGTCCGCTCCATGCCGAGCCTGCTTGCCAGCTCGTCCTGCGACATGCGCCACATCGGGTCACCGTGGATCGCGCGGACCACGGCCGCCATATCGGGGGGCAGCGCGCGTTCGCGCGGAGGCGCCAGACGATCACGCAATTCGGCGACCGCCGAAGCATCGTCATCCAGCGCTTCCCGGGCGACACGCGCCAGCGGTCCCTCGAGCGCCTGCGCGAGCGGTGCATCGAACGGGAACGCCAGCCCGTTGAGATAGAGGACGTCGGCGCCCCGCTCGGCAAGCGCCACACCATGAACGATGCCCGGTCGAACGAGCAGCAGGTCCCCCTCGACGCACAGGCCGCCCCGATCGAGCCGCAGCGACCCCATGCGACCGGCGAGTACCGCCGTCACCGGATTGGCATGCGGCGCGAGCGCGCGCGTTCCCACCGGAAAACAACTGGTGAGGAAGGGCGCGACGGGGTCAGGCATCTCGCCGATTATTCACCCGGCGGGTCTCCCGCGCAAGGAAGGCGCCGCCACCGTCTGGCGCACGATGCCGGCCATGGCGAAGGCCGCGTCCATCTGTGCGATATCGGGGTAGACATGCTTGCTCGTCACCTCGCCGTCGGCATTGACCCCGATCACGTCGAGCATGCCGATATGGGCGACAAAGGCTGTGTCGTCGGGCATCGCGAGCGTCAGGACCATTGTCCAGTCGAAGGTCCAGTAATCGCGACCGAAAATCCTTTTCCCCATGATCATCGAAAATTCGTATGCTTCGAACAGGTGCCGGCAATGCTTGCGCAGCGCCTCGCGCCCCTCGACCGCGGGCGATCCGTCGTGGAGCTGAAAAATGGTATCGGCCGAATGCAGCGACGCGATCAGGTCGGGGTCCTTCGTCTCCCAGCCTGTATGATAGCGACCGAACAGCGCCTCGGTCGGCAGCGTGCGCTCAGGTGCGGCGATGGCGTGCATCCTCTTTCTCCCTTGTCTGTCGCGATACATTCTACCGCCCGACTGGCCGGACGCGTTGAACAAACGTGCATTGCGCGACGACGCGATATCGGCTGAGGAGGCGCATCAGATTCGAAAAGGCGCCCCATGACCCCCACCGCAAAAATCCTTCTCCTCGGTTCCGGCGAACTCGGCCGCGAATTCGTGATTTCGGCGAAGCGCCTCGGTTGCCATGTGATCGCCTGCGACAGCTATGCCGCCGCACCCGCGATGCAGGTTGCCGACGAATATGAGGTCTTTTCGATGCTCGACGGCGATGCGCTCCGCGCCGCGATCGAAAAGCACCGCCCCGACCATATCGTCCCCGAGGTCGAGGCCATCCGTACCGAAATCCTCGCCGAAGTCGAAGCCGAGGGTTTCCATGTCGTTCCCTCGGCGCGCGCGGCGCAGCTCACCATGAACCGCGACGCGATCCGCGATCTCGCGGCGAGCGAACTCAAGCTCAGAACCTCGACCTTCGAATATGCGACGAGCCGCGAGGAACTCGCCGCCGCCGCGGTGCGCATCGGCTTCCCGCTCGTGGTGAAGCCGGTGATGTCC
>JAFAED010000544.1 GCA_023424275.1 Pseudomonadota bacterium
GCGCCGCCGTTCGAGGTCTCGCTCGGCGTCGACGCGCGCGTCGTCAGCGCGAACCACAGCGGTCTCGTCACGATCGACGCCGGGTTCAAGTCGCTCTCGACCGACGGCGGCGTTGCGGTCGTGCGGCGCGGCGCCCCCGAAACTGCCTTCTTCGCCTTCATGGGCGACGAACATGCGGCGCTGATCGCGCCCGAAATCGGGACGCAGCTTGCGCCCGGCGATCCGGTCAGCCTGACGGTGCCGCACTGTGATCCGACGGTGAACCTCTACGACCATTATCATGTCGTCGCGGGCGACACGCTCGTCGATATCTGGCCGGTGAGTGCCCGCGGCCGGGCGCGGTGATCGCCGCCGCCCGCCAGCCGCCGAAGCAGGATCGCGCGCGACAGACGCGCGAACGGCTACTCGACGTCGCGGGCGACCTGCTTGCCGAGGTCGGGCTCGAGCGGATTTCGACCAATATGATCGCCGCGCGCGCGGGGCTGACCCCGCCCGCGCTCTATCGCTATTTCGATGACAAATATGCGGTGATCGAGGCGCTCGGGCGGCGTTTGATGGAGCGGCAGAATGATGTGCTCGACCGCTGGATCGCGCGCCATGCGGCGGGCGGGATCGCGGGCATGGCGAATCATATCGGCGACCTGCTGGCCGAAAACGGCGCGGTGACACGCGCCGAACCTGGCGCGGTGTGGATATTGCGCGCGCTGCACGCGTCGCCGCGGCTTGTCCATGTCCGGCTCGAATCGCACCGTCATGTGACCGACCGGCTCGCCGAAGCCTGTGCGCCGTATCTTCGCGACATCGAGCGCGAGACGCTCTGGTCGCGGCTGCGGCTCGCGGTCGAACTCGGCTTTGCTGCCGATGAAATGCTCTATGAGGAAGACCGGGTTTCGGCGGAAATGGTGCTGGCGCAAGTCGCCGCGACGCTGCGTTCCACGCTGCTCGACCTGACGGGAGAGGGCTAGGGTCAGGACCCGTTAATTCCACGTTCGACGTCCCTGCGGGATTTGACCGATTTTGCCCATAGCTTCGTCGAAAAGTCTGGAAATATCGACATATTCCTTCGCCTTTTCTCCTCGCCCTGAGCAAAATCGCTTCAAACCTCGATCGCGGAATTCATGGGTCCTGCCCCCAGCATTCCTCGCCGGCGATGCGGCGCCCGTTGCGACGGGTTTGCGGCGCGGCGCGCGGCGCGGGATCGAGAATGTCCAGAAGCGCCACCGCGATCCGGACCTCGGGGAAATCATCTCCCTCGCCGCTCGCTGCGAGTTCGGCCTCGCGGGTATATCCCGCGCTGAGGAAATAACGCGACGCGGCTTCCCGCGCCACGGCATGACGGTCGCCGCCTTTCACGATCCTTTTCCTTTCCGGTCCATCGCCAGGGTTTATAGCAAGCCGGCGCGGGCTTCGCGCCGCACAAAGGCTTGCGGGGCCGACATCAAAAATTGTGTCGCGGCGCAAAGGGGGGAGTCCGGTCGCGGTCCGACGTCGCTCGACGGTCAATAGGGCAGATCGTCGAAATAGGCATCCATTCGCCTGCGCGCCTTGTCGCTCAATTTGAGATAGGCGCGTCGGCGGTCGGCGGGGTCGGCCCATCGCACCAGCCATCCCTCGTCGGTCATCATCGCGATCCATCGCAGCGCCGTCGTTTGCGGTACGGCTGCGGCGATGCACAGGCTGGACACCGATACGGCGGCATTCTCGTAATGCGCGGCATAGAGGTCGAGCATGATGTCCCACCCCGGGTCGGCGAACAGGCCCGACGGGAAATGCTCTTCGCGTTTCCGGCGGCGGCGGATCGTCTCGCGGGCAAAGCGCGCACGCGCTTTCGGAAAGCCGGTCGGGCGAATGATGTCCGCCTTTTGTGCCGGCGGCAGGGAATGGATATCCAGCGCCGACGCGACCGACGAACGTCCCGATCCGGGCGTTGCCACCATCGTTTCCAGCAATGCGATAGCCCGGTCGATCCTGTCTTCCAGCCGATCGAGGCGCGACACATCGGGTTCGCTTCGGGCACCGTTCTGCGCATGATGACCCATTGGTCACCCCTTTCGCTACGGTCCCCGCCCTATAGCGCCCGACAAGCGGCGTTGGTTCCATATCTGCGTCCGCGGACCGGGTGGCGGCTATCAAAAGGCGACGTCGATCCGGATCGTGTCGCTATAGCTGCCCGCCGGCGGCGTGACCTGCCCCGGCAGGATCGTGGCGCGATAGCTATAGCCCTGCGTCGTCGTCGAATCATAGATGCCCGCATTGGTGTCGGCGCTGGCGCTGCTGCGCCGTGCGGCGCCGACCGCGCCCCACCGTTCGGTGGACGCCGCGGTCTTGTAGAGTTCGTAGCGCAGATAATTGGTGCCGCTGCGCATCCGCCGCACGCCATTGTCGGCATTGTTCCCGTCGTTGAGGCCGACCGTATAGGCGGCCCCGGCGCTGCAACGGATCAGGATCGTGCGCGTCACGGGGTTGAAGGCACCGGCGAGCGGTGCCGAACCGAAGGCGACGTTCGGGGCGGTGATGATGCAATCATTCTGGACGGTAAGCTGGACGTTGACGCGCACCGGGACGCCGGTGCCCCAGACCGTCGCGGGTCCCAGCAGCGGCCGGACGAAACCGGGGCTCGACGAATAGGCAAGGCATATGGCGACGCCCAGCGAGCAGACCGAATAATACCAGCGAAGGTCGATGAAGCCGCTGTACGTGCCCGCGCGCAGCCCCGCCGCAGCGCTGGTGCGGAAATAGATGGGGATGCTGTTGTTCGTTCCCGAGAACAGGCTGACGAGGCTGAGCGACGACAGGTCGAGGACATTGCCGACGGCAAGCGGCGTCCCGGTCGGCGTCAGCGATGCCGTATAGGGAATCGTCTGCCCCGTCGGCCCGGTGAGGCGAAAGGTCGACGCCTCGACGCGCAGGCCGACATAATGGGTGGTCAGCGCCGCCAGCAGGATATCGCACCGGAGCCCGGCCGCGCCGCTCCCCTGCTGCGGCGTCGAGGCGATCGTATAGGAGCTGAAACTGCCGAGATTCGTGCTGGTCGTCGCGGTCGTGCAGGCGGAGGCGGCCGACGGTGCGAGCAGGCCGCCGCCGACCATCAGCAAGGTGCGGGCAAGGCGTTTCAGGGCCGGCATATCAGCTTCCCCAGTTCGACGATGTCGTCAGCCTTCGCATCGGCGGTGAAGGCCGCGTGGCACGTCCCGCCGTCGGGCAGGTCGACGGTGACGCGATTGTCCGCCGCGACCTGTTCGATGAAGAGCTGGCCGTCCCAGCCGACATAGGTCGCATCGTCGCTGTTGATCGTAACCGCCGCACCCGCCGGAATGACATCGCCCGACGGATCGACGAGCGTGGCGCGCGCTGACGCCCTGTGGGTCACGGGAAAGCGGATCACATGGCCGCTGCCCGCGGCGATCGCGACACGCTGGCTGACGATCGGCGCCTGTACGCTGGCGGGCAGGTCGAGCGTGTCGATATCATAACGCGCGGGGTAATAGGCACTGGCCGACGGGACGAGCAGCTGGCCCTTTTCATTGGTCGTACCGATCAACTGATTTTCATAGCGGACCGGAATGTCCGGCTCGCCGTTGGTGCTGACGACCGCGAAGGCATCGGAAACGCGGTTGGCGGCGAACAGCGATCCATCCATGAAGACGATCGATCCGCTCGCGCCGAACCAGCCGGTGATATCGTCGCGGCCATAGGCGCCGGCGCGCAGCTGGATCGGCTGCGTCCGCCAGATCACATCGCCGCGCAGATAGGGGCGGCGGCCATCCTCGCTGGCCGCGCTCGCGTTCCAGCCCCAGCCACCCTCGGTCGGGACGGGCCGCGAATAATCGGCGCGCAGGCCCGTGCGCCCGTCCTGGTCCTGCGCAACGCCGGCGTTGAGCGTACCGCCGCCCAGCGGGATGCTCAGCGTCAGTGCGCCCGACCAGCTGCGGTCGATGAAATCGCGCGACAGCGAGGCATAGAGGCGGCTTTCGCCCCACAGCGGCATGGCCCAGGCGAGGTTGGCTATCCGCGCGTCGCGCCCGCGTTCCTGTCGCAGTTCGAAATAGCCCAGTCCCAGCGTCCCCGCACCGCCCAGCGACAGGCTTGCCGTCGCGGCGCTCAGCCGTTCCCACCCGCCGCGATCGCCACGGTCGATCAGGCCAAGGTCGACATAGCCGCTGTCGCGCCGCGTATGGCGCAGCCCAACCGAAAAGCCACGCGCCTGATATTCATAGCCCAGGTCGATCTGGCCGCCGTTGGCGTCGTCACCGAAACTGCGGCTATAGGCCGCGCTGACCGTCCCGAAATTGCCGAGTTTCACGACCGCGCCGCCCCCCGCGAGGCGCATGTCGTCGGCGACTTCGGCCCGCACCTCCAGCGTCACGCCCGGCGTCACCCCATGGCGCGCCGATGCGCTGGCCGCGAGGCCGCCATAATCGAAATTGCGGATGCCGTAATTGCGGCGGAATGCGCCCGCCGCGACCGAATAGTCGGTGAGGCCCGGGCGGAGCAATGCGCTACTGACATAGAAGGGCAGCGCCGTCGCGACGCTGCGTCCGTGCATGTCGGTGACGATCAGATTGGCCTGACCATAACCGTTGATCGGGGGCAGCGTGCCGAGCGTGAAGGGGCCGGGATTGACGCGGCTGCCCGCGATCCGCTGGCCGTCGACGACCAGGTCGACGGTCGAGGGCAGCGCGGCGTTGCCGGCAAATTCGGGCAACGGATAGGTGATGATATCGGGTCGCACCGAAAAATCGCGTGAGACCTGGATACCGCCGAGCCGGACCGCCGGGGCATAGGGCAGGGTCCGCGTGATGATGTCACCCGCCTCGACGGTCGTCATGCTCCGCTCGTCGGACCAGCGCCAATAGCTGTCGAAACGGACATAGGATTTGCCGGTGCCGGCGCGGATGGCGCCGGTGGTCGAAAAAATGCCAGCGGGTCCGAACAGGCGCGCCTCGTGCCACAGCGAGGCCTGGGCGGGAACCCGGCGGCCGCCGGTCACATAGACATCATAGTTCAGCAACGCGCCCATATCATATTTCGCCGGCTGAAACGCGCGCGCGCGGTCCCCGATATGCTGCGCCGGAAGATAGTGCGGCGACACGGTCAGGTGCAGTTGCTGTGCGGGTGCGTCATAATCGGCCCGCACGCCGTCGAGGCTGTCGAGAAACAGCCTGTCGCCGGCCGTTTGGAACACCAATCCGGCGCGGCGCAGGTCGGCGGCGCGTAGCTGGAACCGGGCACCCTGCTTGACCACCGGCGCAACGATCCCCGTCCGCATACCATTGATGAACAGCTCGAGTTCGAGCCGTTGGTCGGCGTCTGGATCGGCGATATCGCCGCGCTGCGGCGGCGGGGGCAGGTCGGTATAGCCGTCGATCCGCGCGTCGGTGTTCGCAGCATATAGGGCGCCGGGACTGCATAGCGCGGCGACGACGGCCGGCGCCCAGCCGAGGCGTCCGCCTGGAAAGGTCGCGCGCCGCACCGCCCGTCATTCCGGCAGACGCTCGATGCGCGTGCTCGCCTGGCCGTTGACCGCGGCCAACAGCTCGCCCGCCGCGTTGGTCGCCTGCGGCAAGGGCCAGCGCATCGCGGCGCCGGGCAGGACATAGCCGAAGAGGCCCTCGGCCACGGGCGAGCGTCCGCTGCCCGCGACGAAGGCAACGTCGGTCAGGCGCGCGTGACCCGCACCCGCGTTGCGAATCTCCAGATATCGTCCATCCGCGTCGGCGCCGACGCGCCAGCCGAGCGAGGGTTGGGGCAGCACCGCCTTCGCCTTTCCCTTGCCGGCCTCGCCCGCAGCATAGGAGAATAGCGGCAGCGAATAGCGCATCCGGAAACTGACGGCGGCGCCGGGCGCGCCCGGCGCGTCGCTCGTCGGGATTTCGTCGACGATCACACGGTACGGCTTTTCGGCGACGGCGGGCGGAGGCGTCGTGCGTGTCAGGCGGATCAGCTGGCGCTCACCCGGCTGGATCGTGACGATTGGCGGAGTACCCAGCACCTCGTCCTGCGGCGCATAGGCATCGCGCCCGGCCTGCTGCGCCCATGCATAGACGCGGACCTGAAGCGTCACCGGGGCCTTGCCCGGATTTTCGAGCCATAGTGCGGCGGCACGATCGTCGCCCTCGATCACCGGATTGATCGGCCAGATCAGGATCGAACCGGGCTGCTGGGCCGCGACGGGGGGCGGCGCGATGACAAGCATGATCAGCGCGAAAAACAGCAGGACGAGGGAAAGGATTATGCTTTTCATGGACCAGTCCTTGGCGGGGCGGTCACCACGTGAGTGTGACCGTCAGCGTGTCGGTGTAAGTGCCGGGCGGGCGCGTTCCGGGCAGCGTCAACGCGCCATAGATCGGCAGGCGGACATCCTCGCTGTTCGTGCCGGAGACCGCGACGGCGTAAGGCGTGCCGATGGCAATGAGCTGGGTGCACCCGGCATCGCGGCACAATCGATAGGCGATACGCGCCGCGACGTCGGCGCCCAGCTGAAGATTGCGGCCACCCGCCGCGGCATGGCCGCCGCCGTCGATGCTCATCGTCAAATTGGCGCCCGGGGTACAGCGCAGGCGGATCGCCTGGCCCCCGGTTGTCGTCGCGGTGTGCGTCGCGGTGGAAAAGGTCGAATCGATCCCGAAATCGAGCGTGCCGATCCGCCCGGCATTGCCGCTGCTGCCGAGTCCGTCGACCAGGCAGCCCGCCGTGATCGTCGCCGAAACGTCGAACTGCGCAGTCGTCTCTGCGCGGGCGGCGCCATGCGCTACGCACAGGACGAATGTGGCAAAAGCCGCAAATG
>JAFAED010000547.1 GCA_023424275.1 Pseudomonadota bacterium
TCACGTCGGCTTGCGACTGGCGCATTGCCGATCTCGTCGAAGGCGATTGCCCGATATCGCTTTATCTCGTCATTCCGCCGTCCGACATCAGCCGTACCAAGCCGCTCGTCAGGCTTGTGCTCAACCAGATCGGCCGGCGCCTCACCGAGAAGCTCGAGACCGAGAACGGAGCAGAGCGCCGTCACAAGCTCCTCATGATGCTCGACGAGTTCCCGGCGCTCGGGCGGCTCGATTTCTTCGAGACGAGCTTGGCCTTCATGGCGGGGTACGGCGTGCGTGCCTTTCTCATCGCCCAGAGCCTCAACCAGATCGAGAAGGCCTATGGCGAGCACAACAGCATCCTCGACAACTGTCATGTGCGCGTCGCCTTTGCAACGAACGACGAGCGCACCGCGAAGCGGATTTCCGACGCACTCGGCGTCGCCACCGAGCAGCGGGCGATGCGCAACTACGCCGGACACCGTCTCGCGCCATGGCTCGCGCATGTCATGGTCAGTCGTCAGGAAACCGCGCGCCCGCTGCTGACCCAAGGCGAAGTCATGCAGCTTCCTTCCGCCGACGAGCTGGTGCTCGTCTCCGGCATGGCGCCGATCCGCGCCAGGAAGCTGCGCTATTATGAGGAGCCCGCCTTTCGGGCGCGGCTTCTTCCGCCGCCACCACTGAAAGCCGGGTCTTATGCCGACCGGCCGAAGCTGCGGGCTGACGACTGGCTGGGCCTGACGCTATCGCCCGATGCGCGGCTCGCGACACAGGGCGAAGCGGGCGACGGCGAAGAAGATGGCGGCCTCGAGCAGCAACGTCACCCCGCATTGGAGGTGCCTCTGGCGAAAGTCGAGCCCGACACCGCCAGCGAATTCCAAGAATCCGATCGCGACGAGGGTAACATTGCGGTCGATCAGCGCGCGATGGACCGGGCCCGGAACGCACTCTTGCGTGGCCATGGGCTCAATCAGGGGCAGGAGCAAGACCTGCTGCCGGGGATCTAGCGATGAAAGTTCGGCAGAATCTCTACATCGACCGCGATCTCAGCGACGCTCTCGATGCCCTTGTTCGCGGGCGCGGCGGCAATAAGTCGCGCATCGTCAACGAGGCGCTGAAGAGCTGGCTCGCGCGCCGCGCGAGCAAGGAGGTCGATGATCTCCTGAAACCGCGGCTCGATCGCATTTCGCGCGAACTCGCCGCGTGCCGGCGGGATATCGAGATGACGCTCGAAGCGCTCGCGCTTTTCGTCCGCTACCAGCTCACGGTCACCGCGCCGCTGCCCGAGGCAGATACCGCCGCGCTCGCGGTCGGCAACGCCCGCTTCGAGCGTTTTATTGCGCAGCTCGGGCGCCAGATCGCCGGAGGCAAACGAACGATCGGAGCCGGCGCCGAGGAGGGTGGCACATGAGCGCCTCGCTTTCGGCCGAACGCAGCCGCGCCATGCTGCAGACTGCCATGGGACCCGCGATCGCGTCCGCGCTTGCCGATCCGACGGTTGTCGAGATCATGGTCAATCCCGACGGCGCGCTGCGCTTCGACCGGCTCGGCGAAGGGCGGGTCGATACGGGCGCACGTTATGAGCCGGCGCAGGTCGAGCGCATTGTTCGTCTTGTCGCGAGCCACGCGCGCACCGAAGCGCATGCGACGGCGCCGATCATTTCGGCGGAATTACCGCCGCATGGCGACGGCGCGGGCGAGCGGTTTGAAGGCGTGCTACCGCCGGTCAGCCTCGCGCCCTGCTTCTCGATCCGCAAGCCAGCCGCGCGCGTTTACCGGCTAAACGATTATGTGCGCGATGGGCTGATGTCCGAGACGATAGCGGCGTTGCTGCGAGACGCCGTTGGCGGGCGCCAAAACATTCTGATCGCCGGTGGAACGTCTTCGGGCAAGACGACCTTGGCAAACGCGCTGCTTGCCGAGATCGGCCGCGCCGACGAGCGAGTCCTTCTGATAGAGGACACCCGCGAGCTACAATGCGCGGCAGACGATGTTGTGGCGCTGCGCACGCGTCCGGGCAGCGTCACCATGGCAGACTTGGTTCGTTCGACCCTGCGTCTCCGCCCGGACCGGATCATCGTCGGCGAAGTCCGCGGGCGTGAAGCGCTCGACATGCTCAAGGCGTGGAACACCGGTCATCCTGGCGGGATCGCTACCGTACATGCGAATGGCGCGCTCGCGGCGCTCTACCGCATCGAGCAGCTTGTCCAAGAGAGCGTTGTCACCGTTCCCCGGCGGCTGATCGCCGAAGCGATCGAGATCATCGTCTTCATCGCCGGGCGCGGCCTCGCGCGCCGTATTGAAAGCGTCGCGCGCGTCGCCGGCCTCGATCCCGACGGCGGGTACAGCCTCGTCACTCTTCACCCTGATCCCTCACCACCAGAAAACGGAGGCTCCCAATGAATCCTTCACTTCAACAGCGCGTCGATTGGAAGCGGGCGCTCCGATACGCCCAGCATGGAGCAATCGTCTATATCTCGCTCTACGCCCTGATCCTGCCGGCGGAGGCCGGAATCGGATCGGTCGAGCAATTCGTATGCGGGCCGCTCGCTAAATCTGCTGCCGCGTTCCTGCTCGCGGTTACGGCGCTCCGCGCCGCCGGAAAGATCAACACCATCGCCGCTGGTCGTCTGGCGCTCGGAACGAGCATTGCACTCTACATCCTGTGCTTCGCACTCGTCACGAATGCGCTCGCGGCCGGTTCGGGCATGCCTTGGGAGGAGCCGCTCCAGCAGGTGCTGGAATCGGTGCAGGGGCCGGTTGCGAAGATCGTCGCAGTAATCATTATCATCGCGACCGGGCTCACGCTTGCGTTTGGCGAGACCGCGGGCGGGTTCCGGCGGCTCATCCAGATCGTCTTCGGCCTCTCGATCGCTTTTGCCGCCTCGAGCTTCTTCCTGTCCTTCTTCAGCTTCGGCGGCGGAGCGCTGATCGCATGATCGCCGGAGGCAGTCATATCGAAGGCTTCGAGGCGCCGATGCACCGCGCGCTATCCGAGCCGATCATGCTCGGTGGCGCGCCGCGAGGGATCGCGATCGTGATCGGCACCGTCGCAGCGGCGGTCGGCCTCGGGCTCCAGCAGTTTGTCGCGGGCCTTATTTTCTGGGCAATAGGGCACACGCTCGCGGTGTTCGCGGCTAAGCGCGATCCCGATTTCGCGATCGTCCTGATGCGGCATCTTCGCCAGCGCGGCTATCTGTCATGCTGAACCTTGCCGAATATCGGAGG
>JAFAED010000012.1 GCA_023424275.1 Pseudomonadota bacterium
AACATCTGACGGCGCGGCGATGCTTTATTTTGGCACTGGTCGGCAGTTTCTGCCATTTTCGGCGTCATGCCAGATTCGAACATCTCAGATTCTCCCTTGCCCGGTCTCTATATCGTCGCGACGCCCATCGGCAACCTTGGCGACATCACCCCGCGTGCCGCCAAAACGCTCGCCTCCGCCGGCGTGATCGCCGCAGAGGATACGCGCGTGACCGCGAAATTGCTGTCGCATCTGGGTTTGCGTGTGCCGATGACCCCCTATCATGATCATAGCGACGAACGCACCCGCGCCGCGCTGGTTGCGCGCATGGAACAAGAAGTTGTCGTTTTGGTGTCGGATGCCGGCACGCCGCTGATTTCGGACCCGGGATACAAGCTGGTGCGCGACGCGCGCGCCGCGGGGCGCCACGTCACCACCCTGCCCGGCCCCTGCGCCGCGATCGCCGCGATCACCCTGTCCGGGCTGCCCAGCGACCGTTTCCTTTTCGCGGGTTTCCTGCCCAACAAGGCCAAGGCACGCGCCGACACGCTCGCCGAATTTGCGATGCTGCGCGCGACGCTGGTCTTTTACGAAAGCGGGCCACGGCTGTCGGCGTCGCTCACAGCGATGGCCGAAGGGCTCGGCAATCGCGAGGCCGCAGTCGCGCGCGAGATCAGCAAGATGTTCGAGGAATGCGTCACCGGCACGCTGACCGAGCTTTCGGCGTGCTACGCCGACGCACCGCCGAAAGGCGAGATCGTCGTCATCGTCGGACCGCCCGGCGAAACGGTGGCCGAGGAAGCCGACGACGATACACTCGACGCGGCACTGCGCGAGGCGATGGGCGACAAGCCCGTCGCGCAGGCGGCGAAAGCGGTCGCCAAACGCTTCGGGCTCGACCGGCATGACGTCTATGCCCGTGCGCTGGCGCTGAAAGAGCAGGCTTGAGCCGCGCCGCCGCCGAAGCGCGCGGCCGCAAGGCCGAGCGCCGTGCGGCGTGGTGGTTGCGCCTCCACGGTTGGCGCATCCTCGGTGAGCGGCTGCGTGTCCCTGTCGGCGAGGTCGACCTTGTTGCGCGGCGCGGCCGCACGGTCGCCTTTATCGAGGTGAAATGGCGCGACCGCGCCGCCGACCTCGACCTTGCCGTCGACCAATATCGCCTGCGCCGCGTCGCTGCGGCGGCGGAAATGCTGCGCCCGCGCTTCGCAGGACCGCGCGACGATATCCGCATCGACGTGATGCTCCTTGCGCCAAGGCGCCTGCCACGCCATCTGGTCCACGTCTGGCAACCCTGAGGAAGATCGAATGACCCTGCGCGCCGCAGTACAAATGGACCCGATGGACGGTATCAATATCGGGGGCGACAGCAGTTTCCACCTGATCCTGAAGGCGCTCGAGCGCGGGTACGAGCTTTATCATTACGATGTGCGCGGGCTGACGTGGGAGGCCGGGCGGCTGACGACGAAGGCGCATCGCATCGTCGAGGCAAAGCGCGAAGCGGGGGCGCATTACAAATTCGGCGACCAGGTGCTGCTCGACCTCGGCCGCGACGTCGACGTCGTGCTGATGCGGCAGGACCCGCCCTTCGACCTCGGTTATCTGACGGGCACCTGGCTGCTCGAACGCCTCGCGGGGCAGACGCTCGTCGTCAACGACCCTGTCTCCGTGCGGAACGCCCCCGAGAAAGTCTTCGTGCTCGACTTCCCCGAGTTCATGCCGCCAACCATGGTGACACGCGACCTCGACGCGGTGAAGGATTTCCAGGCGCGCCACGGCGCCGTCGTCATCAAGCCGCTCCATGGCAATGGCGGCAAGGCTGTTTTCAAGATCGATGCCGACGGCGGCAATCTTGGCGCGCTCGTCGAACTGTTCGGACAGGTGTGGCCCGAACCCTTCATGGTCCAGCAGTTCCTGCCGAGCGTGTCGAAGGGCGACAAGCGCATCGTTCTCGTCGACGGCGAGGTCGCGGGCGCGATCAACCGCAAGCCCGGCGAAGGCGAGTTCCGCTCGAACCTTGCGGTCGGCGGCTATGCCGAAGCGGCCGAGCTCACCCCGCGCGAGCAGGAAATTTGTGACGTCCTGGGGCCGCAGCTTCGCGAGCGTGGCCTCCTCTTCGTCGGAATCGACGTGATCGGCGGCGAGTGGCTGACCGAAATCAACGTCACCTCGCCGACTGGAATCGTCGCGATCGACCGCTTCAACAACAGCGATACGGCGGGGATGATCTGGGACGCGATCAACCGCCGGATCGGCTGAGGCCCCGGCGCGTTATCCGGCCATGACCGACTTCATCCTGAACCTGATCCAGAGCTGGGGATATCTGGGGATTTTCATCCTCATGTTCCTCGAAAATGTGTTCCCGCCAATCCCTTCCGAAGTCATCATGGGCCTCGGCGGGATCGCAGTCGCGCAGGGACGCTTCGATTTCTGGACGCTGGTCGCCGTGGCCGTCGCGGGCACGACGGCGGGCAACTGGATCTGGTACGCGATCGGCCGCTGGATCGGCTATGAGCGGCTCAAACCCTTTATCGACCGCCATGGCCGCTGGCTGACGCTCGACTGGGACGAGGTCGAGCGGTTGCACAGCTGGTTCCTGAAATATGGCCCCGCGATCGTGTTCGTCGCGCGCTTCATGCCCGTCGCGCGGACGATGGTCTCGCTGCCTGCGGGCATGGTACAGATGAACCAGCTGAAATTCCTGATCTGGACCGCCGCGGGTTCGACGATCTGGATCGCGGCGCTCGCCGGCGCGGGCAGCTGGTTCGGCAAGCAATTCGCGAACCTCGATGCCTTCGTCGGACCGCTCGCAATCGTCGCGATCGGCTCGCTGATCGCCCTTTACATCTATCGTGTCATCACCTGGAAACCGAAGACAAGGGGCGAATAATCCCATCCATCACGGCGACGGCGGTCGTAATCGATCGATTGCGGGCACTTGCTCCTCCCTGTGCCGCAGGCATGGGGAGGTGGCAGCGCGAAGCGCTGACGGAGGGGCAATGGCGCGACGTCGCGGCCCCTCCACCACTCATCTGCGATGAGCGGTCCCCCTCCCAACGGCCACGCCGCAGGGAGGATCTTATCGGCAGCTCACCACCCCAAAGCGGCCTTCACGCCCTCGGATGCGCGCTGCGGTAAATGTCGAGCAGGTGCGCGGCATCGACTGCGGTATAGACCTGGGTCGAGGCCAGGCTGGCATGGCCGAGCAACTCCTGGAGGCTGCGCAGATCGGCGCCGCCCGCGAGCAGATGTGTCGCGAAACTGTGACGCAGCGCGTGCGGCGTGGTGCGTTCGGGAAGGCCAAGCGCACGCCGCGCCGAGCGCACGCTCGCACGAACGACGCCCGGCTGGAGCGGCCCGCCGCGGGCACCGAGGAACAGCGGCGTTTCCTTCGCGATCGGCCATGGGCAAGCCTCGACATAGCGTGACACCGCGCTGGCGACGGCAGGAAGGATCGGCACGACCCGCGTCTTGTTCCGCTTGCCGGTAACGCGCAGCGTATCGCCGAACGGCAGCGCCGCCCCCGTCAGCGACAAGGCCTCGCCGATACGCAGCCCGGCGCCATAGAGCAGCAGCAGCAGCGCGAAATCGCGCGCGCCCACCCAGCCTTCGCGGGCATTATCCTCGACATCCTGCGCGAGCTGGAGCGCCTCGGCAGGCGCGACGGGGCGCGGCAGGCCCTTTTTGACGCGCGGCCCGCGCATCTGCGGTACGCTGGCATTCGATCCGCCGACGAAGCGCAGGAAGCTGCGCAACGCCGACAGCTCACGCGCGGCCGACGCATTGCCGAGGCCTTCGGCGCGGCGATCGGCGAGGTAGGAACGGAGATCGTTGGGCGTCAGCGACGTCAGCATCGAAGCATCGACCGCACCGCCACGATAATGGGCCAGGAAGGCACAGAAGCGCTCCGCCGTCGCGATATAGGCGCGGCGCGTATGCTCCGACCGGCGCTTTTCATGCGCCAGATGGGCATCCCAATCGCGGATCAATCCGTCGGCCAACCTATATTCCGTTCGGGCTGAACCTGTCGAAGCCCCGTTCTTCTTCCAGCCTCAAAAGGAAGAACGGCCCTGCGACGAGCTCAGGGCGAACGGACTTTAACGAAACCTAGCCTGTCCGCACGACCTCGGAAAGGATCGAGTCGAGCAGCAATATACCGTCGTCGGTCACCGCCAGCCGGTCGCCATGTTGCGTCATCAGCCCCTGCCCCGCCAGCCGCGCCACCGCTTCGGCGTCGACGAACGCCGCGCGCGCCAATCCGCTGCGCGCCTCGATCCGCGCCAGGTCGATGCCTTCGGTCAGCCGCAGCCCCATCAGCATCGCTTCGGTCGCGCGTTCGTGCGCGGGCAGGTCGGTCTCGACCTTCAGCCCGTGGCCGTTGCGCTCCACAGCAGAAACGAAATTCTCGGGCTTCTTGTGCCGCTCCGTCGCCTGCCCCAGCCGCCGCCCATGCGCGCCCGGCCCGACACCCGCATAATCGGCATAGCGCCAATAGGCGAGATTGTGGCGGCTCTCCTGCCCGATACGCGCATGGTTCGACACTTCGTAGCGCGGCAGGCCAGCCGCACGCGTCATCGCCTGCGTCGCATCGAACAGGTCGGCCGCCGCATCGCCGTCGGGGATGGTGAGGTCGCCCTTCGCCGCCAGCGTCGCGAAGCGCGTGCCGGGCTCGATCGTGAGCTGGTAGAGCGAAAGATGGTCCGTGCCGAAGGCAAGCGCGCCAGCCAGTTCGGCTTCCCATGCGGCCATCGACTGCCCCGGCCGCGCATAGATCAGGTCGAAACTGACGCGCGCGAAATGCTCCTGTGCGGTGGCGATCGCGCGGCGCGCTTCGTCTTCGCTGTGCGCGCGCCCCAGAAATTCAAGCACTTCGGAATCGAAGCTCTGGACGCCTATCGACACGCGATTGACCCCGGCGGCCGCGAGATCGGCGAAATTGGCGACCTCGACCGAATTGGGGTTCGCCTCCAGCGTGATCTCGACGTCGCCCGCCAGCCCCCACGCATCGCCCGCCGCCGCGATCACCGCCGCAACGGTCGCCGGCGGCATCAGGCTGGGCGTGCCACCGCCGAAGAAGATCGACCCCACCGTGCGCCCCGGCAGCAAAGCCGCCTCATGTCGCAAATCGGCGAGCAACGCCTCACGCCACGCCGCCTGATCGACGCTCTCGCGCACATGGCTGTTAAAGTCGCAATAGGGACATTTGCTGACGCAGAACGGCCAATGGACATAGAGGGCAAGCGGTTCGGCCATGCGCGCCGCCTAGAAAACCCCTGCCACCAGCTTTGCAAAAGCATCGGCGCGATGGCTGATCGCATGCTTTTCGGACGGATCGATTTCCGCATAAGTCACCGACTTGCCGGTCGGAACAAACACCGGGTCATAACCGAAGCCGAGCAGCCCGCGCGGCGGCCAGGTCAGGCTGCCCTGTGCGCGGCCCTCGAAGACCTCGGCATGGCCGTCGGGCCAGGCGAGCGCCAGCGTGCAGACGAAACAGGCGCTGCGGTCGACGCCCGCGCCCTGTTCGGCGAGCAGGCCTTCGACCTTGCCCATTGCCATATACCAGTCGCGTCCGGGTTCGCCCTCGAACGCCTGCCGCTCGGCCCAGTCGGCGGTGTAGACGCCCGGGCGTCCGCCGAGCGCCGCGACGTCAAGCCCGCTGTCGTCAGCAAGTGCGGGCAGGCCCGCCGCCGACGCGCTGGCATGCGCCTTCAGCAGCGCATTTTCGCGAAAGGTCGTTCCCGTCTCCTCGGGCTCGGGAAGCCCGAGGTCGCCCGCCGACACCGGATCGATCCCATAGGGTTCGAGCAGCGCGCGGATTTCGCGCACCTTGCCCGCATTGTGGCTCGCGATCACGAGTTTGCCGGGTTGAAGCTTGCGCATCGTTTAGCGGCCCGTCGCCTTGTCCTGCGCCGCGAAGATTTCGCCGCAGCCGATGCGCGCGAGGCGAAGCAGGCGGAGCAGGCCTTCCTCGTCATAGGTCGCGCCTTCCGCGCTCGCCTGAACCTCGACGATCTGCCCCTTGCCGGTCAGCACGAAATTGCCGTCGGCTTCGGCGACCGAATCCTCGTCATAATCGAGGTCGAGCACCGGCGTGCCCTTGTACATGCCGCACGAGATCGCGCCGACCTTGTCCTCGATCGGATCCTCGGCAATCGTTTGCGCCGCGAGCAGCTTGTCGACCGCGAGGCGCATCGCAACCCATGCGCCCGAAATCGACGCGGTGCGCGTGCCGCCATCGGCCTGGATGACGTCGCAGTCGATGATGATCTGGCGCTCGCCAAGCTTCTTCATATCGACGACGGCGCGCAAGCTGCGTCCGATAAGCCGCTGGATTTCCTGCGTGCGGCCCGACTGCTTGCCCTTCGCGGCCTCGCGGCTTCCGCGCGTGTGCGTCGCGCGGGGCAGCATGCCATATTCGGCGGTGACCCAGCCCGCACCCTTGCCGCGCATCCACGACGGCACCTTTTCGTCGACGCTGGCGGTCACGAGCACCTTGGTGTTGCCGAAGCTGACGAGGACGCTGCCCTCGGCATGAATGGTGAATTCGGTCTCGATCGCGATGGGACGCATCTGATCGGGCGCGCGGCCGGAGGGGCGCATGGGATTCTCCTATAATGTGTGTGGGGGCGCTTAGCCGCCCTGAAGCCCGATGACCAGAAAAAGGAAATAGCAATCTCGGTCATGCGCGTTAGTCTCGCCGCATGCGAAACGGCGTCGCGATAGCGGTCACAACAGCCACATTGATAGCGATCGGCGTCGCATTGGGCACCGCGATGTCCGACAGCGCCTCGAACCGGATCAGCCGTTTCGAACAGATCATCTACCTCCGCAACACCGATCACGGCCAGTTGGCATTGTTGGGCGACTGCCCGCTTGAGCGCGAGATCATCATCGAACGCACCGGCAAAACGCGAATTAGCTGGTATGCCCAACAGCCCGATCACCATGGATGCGTGCGCGCCATAGACTTCGGGTCGGACCTTGACGAAGCAGAACGCTGGGACGAACCGAAAGTCGCGCGGATCGAGCTGGCGCTGAGCCCCGGAGACCTTGATCGGCTGATCGACAGGCTGGAGCACCTGTCGTGGAAGATCGAATGGAAAGCGCCCGAGGATCAAGGCAGTACCTATTCGACTGGATGCGAACGCAGGACATTTTCGTTTCCCGATCGGCTGTTGGCGATCACGAAAGCGGACCCCCGGATGACAACCCTGTCGGTGTACGGCGAAGGGCGACCCGGTAGTGCTGCCTGCCTTGCAAACGAGAAAGCAAACGCGGCAGGCCTCGATGCAGCAGTCGCCCCCTTCTCACCCTTGTTGCCCGACAAATATGAGCTGCGACCCGAAGTAGCGAAGCGACTCTATCGTAGCGAATAGAGCATCAACTCAGTCGCATACGGAAGAAATCGAGGATTTCGTCGCGCGCCTGCACCGTCGGTTGGCCCGCCTCGTCGATCAGATGGATGG
>JAFAED010000028.1 GCA_023424275.1 Pseudomonadota bacterium
CTCGATTTCGTCCGCGGTGAGCCGGTCGCGGTGAAGATTGTCGCGGATGATCTCGCCCTGCTTCACCACGACGCGCGGATGGCCTTCGAGCAGATTCTTGAGGCGCGGAAAGAGATAGGTCGCCCAGCTCAGCGTGAGCGCCCAGAAGGCGAAAGTCACGATCGCGAGCAGCGCGCCGGTCAAGCTGAAATCATTATGGGTGACGCCTTGCTGGATCAGGTCGCCCATGACGACGAGCAGAACCAGCTCGAAGGGTGTCATCTGCCCCAGTTCGCGTTTCCCCATGAGACGGAGCAGCGCATAGAGCAGGAAAAACATCACGCTCGCACGAAGGACGATATCCATCAGGGCAGGACCTTGATCTGATGCGGCATGCTGCCGAGCCGCTGCTCGCCGTCGAACAGCGCAATCTCGCCCTTGGTTCCCGCGAAGAGCGGCGGATTGATCTGCCCATCGATCTTGACGACGAGCGTGTCGCCCGCGCGAAGCTCCCCATAGGAGAACCGATAGGCGCCATCCTTGTAGCTTTCCTCGGCGGCGGCGGGGATCATCGTGTTGATCGTCATGTCGGTCCAGAGCGACGGGGTGACCGCAAGCACGGCGTCGGAAACGTCGCGGGTCGCCTCGACACGAATGCGGGTTTCGAAAAACTCGCCGTTGCGAATGACCGAGGGCGTCTTCACCTCGAGCCGCGCTGCCCCGAAATCCTGGCCGCGTAAAGGACTCGGCTGTCCGCCGACGAGGCCCGACAGCGCGACGGCGACGACGGCTGCCAGCAGGACGAAGGAGAAGGGGCTGGCGTGGCGGTGCCAGCGCTGCCCGGAGATCATCTTCTCGCTGATTCCGTCGGGGCGGCTGTCGGTTGCAGCCGCGTCGCCGCCCGCCACCTCATCTGAGCCCGCCGTCAAGCGAGGGGCTCCGGCCACGGCCGCGCGAGATAGCTACGAACCTCATCGGCGCGATCGCCGACCGCCGCGACCGCGATCAAAATCTCGGATTGGCTGACGCCCAATATGCGTGCCCAGGCGAGCATCGCGTCGGGTGCGCTTCGATCGATGCGGCCACATTCGAACTGTTGGTCGGTCATGCCCGTCTCCCGTCGATGATGACGGGCGAACGCTTGCACGGTACGAAAGTTGCGGACGGGGCGACGTTTGCCGAGGGGCGAAAGAAGGCTCGCAGGCAACGTCGAAGTCGATCGCCGAAGATCCCCTCCTCCTCTATCACGCGCGCCGCGAAACGCCGCGATGCGGCCAAAGTTGCGCGCAGCTGCGAAGATAAATCCGGGCGATCGCAAGCAACTTTCGTCCGCGTCCAAGGGTTTCTCGAACCAGAACCCACAATCAATGGAGATGATCATGAGCGTCAAGGGACAGATCAAGGAAGCTGCCGGCTATGTGAAGGAAGAAGCCTTCGAAAATGGCGACAGCCCCGAGGCCAAGCGCAAGGCGCAGGAAGGCCGCGACCTTCGCAACGAAGGCCGCATCGAAGACGGCAAGGCGCCGAAGACGGGTACTCCCGGCACCGAAGACTAATCCTCCCAGCCAGTTGATGGCCCCCTTCGGGTCCGCGCATGCGGACCCTTTTTTGGCCCGGTGTTCCCGGTCACCTCCTGGAGGAGAATTCGCATTGACCCAGAGCAAGTCGGGCGAACTTCTGCGCGCCCGGGGCATTGTCGGAGCATGACACCCCGCATAGCCTTCGTCGGAGCCGGCCCGACCACGCTCTACACGCTGCATGCGCTTCTCGCCCACAAACCCCCGCCCTTCCGTCTTGCCGTCTATGAAGCGCAGGCGAGCGCGGGGCGCGGAACGCCATATCGGCCGGGCTGGAACGACCCCGCCATGCTGGCGAACATCGCCAGCATCGAAATCCCGCCGCTTGCCGAGACGCTGTGCGACTGGCTGATACGGCAGCCGCGGGAGCGCCTCGCCGATCTCGGCATCGATCCCGATGCGATCGGCGAAAGAACCTTCTATCCGCGCGTCGCGCTCGGCGAATATTTCCGGGACCAGTTCGATGCGGTCGTCGACATGGCACGCGCGCGCGGGATCGAGGTCGAGCTGCACACGCGTTGCCGGGTCGAGGACGCCGTGAGCACACAAGGCGCTATGCTCCTCAAAGTGCGCACGCGGTCGGGCCAACTTGCTGACGAGGCGTTCGACCATGTCGTCCTCGCCACGGGCCACCAATGGCCCGCCGAGCCCGAGGTTCGGCCGGGTTATTTCCTGAGCCCTTGGCCCGCAGCGGCACTGGCCGCAGTCCCGCCCTGCGACATAGGCATTCGCGGCAGCTCGCTGACCGCCATCGACGCCTGTATCGCGCTCGCAAACATCCATGGCGCGTTCGACGAAACCCGGGACGGCAAGACGCATTATCGTCCGGCACCCGCCACCGACGCGTTCCACATGACGATGATGTCGAGAAAGGGACTGCTCCCCGAAGCCGATTTTTATGCGCCGCTTCCTTATGAGCCGCTCGCCATCTGCACCGAGGAAGCGATCACGCGTCTCCTCGCGAGCGAAGACGATAATTTGCTCGATGCCGCCTTCGCATTGTTCAAGGCAGAGCTTGCAGCGGCAGATCCCCCTTATGCCGCGAGCATGGGCCTAATGGATCTCGACCTCGAGGGATTTTGCGATGCCTATTTCGCGAGGCGCGCCGCGAGCGACCCCTTTGAGTGGGCCGAGGCCAATCTTGCCGAAGCGCAGCGCGACTATGCCGCAAAGCACACCGTCGCCTGGCGCTACGCGATCCTGCGCATGCACGAAATGCTCGCGCTTCTCGTGCCGCACCTGGAGCCCGCGGACTACCGGCGCTTCGTCCGCCACTTCAAGCCCGTCTTCGTCGACGATTATGCCACCGTTCCCCATAAATCGATCCGGCGTCTGATCGCACTCCACCGCGCCGGGAAGCTCGATGTCACGTCAATCGGCGACGATTACCGCATCGATACGAGCGGCGAGGAGGCAGGTGCGACGCTGGTGCTGGGCGGCAAGCGCCGGCATTTTCCGGTGTTCATCGAGGCTATGGGCCAGCGCCCCTTGAGCGCTGCGGCATTCCCCTTCCCCTCGCTGCGTCGGCAGGGGATCGTGCGCGATGCGGCGCCCGGAGCCAACAAGACAGAGGCGCGGGGCATCGCGATCGACGACGCGTTCCACCCGCTTGCGGGGGATATCCCCGAAGACCGGCTCTTCTGTCTCAGCCTGCCCTTTCTCCTCGGCCGCCACCCTTTCATCCAGGGGATCACGAGCTCCCACGAAATGGGCCTCGTGGTCGGAGAAGAGCTTGCCGCCGCGATTGGCGACGCGAGGGCCGAGGAGAAAGCGGCGTGAAGCTCTTCGCAATCTATATCGGCGGCGAGATGGCCGGCGCCAATATCGAGCTGCACGACATGCGTTTCGTCGCAGCGCCCACGATTACCGACACTTATGATGCGCTCCGCCGCCAATGGTGGGGCACGCCGGGCAGCCTCCATATCGACTGCTGGGCCGAGATCGATCATGCCGATGGCTATGACATCGTCCTGAAGACCGAGCCCTTCGAGGGTCCCGAACGGCTCTATTATGTCAATCTCGGCGGCTATGTGCCGGGCGAATTTCTCGAGCGCCACCGCAATCTTTTCATCGTCGCAGACACGGTCGCGCGGGCGAAGTCACACGCGGTCGCCGCCGACGCCCGGCTCCATATCCATCTCGTGCCCGCTCCGCGGCGCAAGCTCGCGATCACCTGCGAATATCGCCCGATCCGCGCGCCGCGCCGGCAAAGCCGGAGCGTCGCGACCGGTCCCTGACCCGAGGCACAAGGCGCAGCGCCCCGCCGCAACTCCCGCCTTAGCGGCGCATTGACGCAGATACAGACGCTCCAGACAAAAAGGCTCCTCCCATGACGATGACAATCAAGCAGCTCTCCGAGAAGATGAAGGATATCGACTTCGCGATGCTCGCGACGCACACCGCGGGCGGCGCCATCGGGTCCCGGCCTATGAGCAACAATCGCGAGGTCGATTATGACGGCGATGCCTGGTTCTTCACCGACGAGACGGCGCTTATGGTCGCCGATATCGCGGCCGACCCGAACGTCAACCTGAGCTATCAGGGCAAATCGGGATTGCTCGGCATGCGGCCCTTCTTCCTCGCCGTCGAGGGTCATGCCGCGCTGATCCGCGACAAGGCCGAGTTCGCCGAACATTGGACGAAGGACCTCGAACGCTGGTGGCCGAACGGGATCGAGACGCCCGGTATCGTCCTCATCAAGGTCTCGGGCACCCGCGCCCATTATTGGGACGGCGAGGATGAGGGCGAGGTTCAGCTTTGACTAAGCCAAACCGCGCCACCCCCCTCTTCGTCAATGGACAAGGCGATGGCAGCACGCCGTCGCTCTCTCCTAACCATTTCCACTAACCCCGCCGCCAGAAAGGCAAGCTCAATGGCGAACCCTGCCGAGAAGCATGATGCAGCCTCCGAAGCGGTTGCGCTCGAAGGGGGCTGCGCTTGCGGCGCGGTTCGGTACCGCCTCGAGGAAAAGCCATATGATACCGGCTGGTGTCATTGCCGGGTGTGCCAGCATGTCTCGGGGTCCGGGGGCATGGTCTTTACGACCGTCCATCTCGACCGGTGCCGCATCCTTGCGGGCGAAGAGCAGATAGGGCGTTTCGCATCGACGAGCTTCGGTACGCGCAGCTTCTGCCGGATGTGCGGCTCGCCGCTCACGATCCATGTCCGCCACCAGGCCGACGAGATAGACATCGCCGCAGGCACGCTCGACGATCCCGAAGCGATTGCGCCGCCATTCCATCTATATGCCGCCGAGGCGCCGAGCTGGATGCCGATGGCGGCGTTCCTTCCGAGGTACAAGGCCCTTCGACCGAAGACGCGTGGGCTCGACGAGGGTGTCACGGAGGCAGACGGAAGCGAATCCGGCTCGTCGAAACGATAAAGGGCGCCGGAACCGGCGCCCTTCACCCTGCCCTTAGGGAAGGCAGCCTTATTT
>JAFAED010000414.1 GCA_023424275.1 Pseudomonadota bacterium
CGCCCGAGCTGGCCGAGCCTGCGTGCGGTCGCGAGGCCGCCCTCATAATCGGTGGTCGCGCCGACCGCGGCGGCTAGCCCGAAAATCAGCCCGCCCTCGATTTGTTGCCGGGCGATGACGGGATTCACCAGGCGCCCGGCATCGACCACCGCGACCAATTGTTCGACCTGCAACCCGCGCTCGCTTTGCCGCGCGGTCGCCATCAGCGCGATATGGCTGCCGCGCATCGAATGGCACGCCAGTCCCTGCGACGTGCCCGACAGCCCGCCCTCCCAGCCGCCGAGGTTGGTCGCGGTGAGCAGGCAGCGCGCGAGCAGCGGCGCATTGCCGAGCATCGCCATGCGATAAGAGAGCGCATCGGTCCCGGCGCGTGCCGCCATCTCGTCGACGAAACATTCGGTGAAAAAGGCGGTGTAGCTGTCGGCATTGCCGCGCCAGCGCCCGGTCGGCAGGCCGATGTCGGCGGGACAATGATCGACCGCCATATGCGGAATCGCATAGCCGCTTGCTGCGCCCTCCACCGCTGCGGCGTCGGCGCTGCCCGCGGCGGCACGCTGCGCGACGTCGGCCGGAACATTGTCGAACAGCCGGGCGCGCACCTCGTGATTGGTCGATGGTACGGCGATCCGCGTCACCAGCGCGTCGATCCCGCCCGCTGCGTTGAGCGTCGCGGTCAGTTTCGCGCGCGCCGGCGCGCGCGGCGGCAGGCGCATGATTTCCTCGGCGCGCGACCAGGCGAGCTGGACCGGGCGCTTGATCTGCAGCGCGATGATCGCCGCCTGCACCGCGACATTATGGTCGAGGCACGCGTCGAACGATCCGCCCGCCATCATCGGGAACAGGACGACATTGCCCGGCGCGAGGCCGGTGGCGGCGGCGATCGCGTCGCGGCATTGCGCGGGCGCCTGTGTCGCGACCCAGACGCGCACCCGCACGCCGTCGGGTGCGGCGGTCGCGGTGCGGGTTTCGACGGGCGCGTGCAGCGCGGGGGCAACGGCATATTCGGCCGCGACGCTTTTCCGCCCTTCCATCGCTTCATGGACGTCACCGACGCTGCCGATACGATAGCCGTCGCCCTTCAGCGCCGCCTTCAGCACCTTGTCGATGTTGTCGGTCGAAATCGGGGTACCCTCGGTCTCGAACACCGGCGCGAAGCGGTCGAGCGCGCGGTTGGCGGCCCACCAGTTTCGCGCCACCGTAGCGACCCAGCGGTCGTGCGTGACGACGTGGAGCAGGCCGGGCGACGCCAGCCCCGCTTTGCGGTCGATCGCCTTCAGCCGCGTCGCCCCGAGCGGTCCCTGACGGATCGCGGCGAAGACCATGTCGGGCAGGCGGATGTCGCCGGCATAATTGGCCGACCCGTCGATCTTGGCGGGCAGGTCGAGCCGCGTCAGTTCCTTGCCGTAGAGCGGGTCGGCGCTCGACGCGCGATAGACGGGTTCGGCGGGCGGTTCGAGCGTCGCCGCGACCGCCGCGACTTCTCCGAACCGCAGCTTTTTCTTGCCGAACAGGACAAAACCGTCCTGCGTATCGCAATCTTCCCAGTTCGCGTCCCAGCGCTTGGCCGCCGCCATCATCAGCAGCGCGCGCGCCTGCGCCGCTGCGGCACGGCACGGCGCCTCGAACATGCGGACCGACGAACTGTTCGCGGTCAGCATCGCGGCGTGGCGCACCGCCCATTCGCGGCGCGCCCATTGGCGCACGTCGGACACGAAATCGGGCACGCCCGACCGCGGGGTAAAGACCGCGCTATCCTCGTCGACCAGCAGCGTATTGGTGTAGATCGGGTTGATCGGCGCGGTTTCGACCGCGATCGTCCGCCAGTCGGCGCCGAGTTCGTCGGCCATGATCTGCGGCAGCAGCGTCGTCACGCCCTGTCCCATCTCGCACTGCGGGACGATCGCGCTGATATGCCCGTCGTCGCCGATCTTCAGAAAGGCGTTGAAGACATGTTCGTCGGGCGCGGCGGTCAGGTTCGGCTGATAGTCGCGCGGCCACAGGCTCCACGCGATCGCGAGGCCCCCCGCAGCGGTCGCACCCACCAGCAGCGACCGCCGGCTGACGTGCGGCAGGCGCGATCTGTTTTTCCCCACTGTGTCGCGAATGCCGGCCATGCCCGCTGCTGATAGTCCGCGCGAGTTGGCGAGGCAAAGGCTTTTGGTTGCCCGCGCTGGAGCGCCGCTAGTCGGACAGGGCGAAGTCGACGCGGACCGATACCTGCGATTCGCTTACCCCCGGATTGAATGGCGGGGCCGCCGAGACCGCCTGGGGCGCCACGCGGTTCGCGGCGTCCATCTCATAATAGGGCATCGGCGGCGCGCCATCGCCCCCGTCGCGGATCGTCAACACCCGGTCGATCTTGAGCCCTGCCGCGCCCGCATAGGCTTCGGCGCGGGCGCGGGCGGCGCGATAAGCGGCGGCATAAGCCGATTTGGTCGCGGCTTCCTGGTCGGAGACGCGCAGCGTGGGACCCGAGAGGACGTTGGCCCCGGCCTGCGTCGTCGCGGCGACCGCTTCGCCCGCCTTGTCGACCGCGCGCATTCGCACCTCGACCTGGTTGACGGCTTCATATTTGCCCTTGTTGGCGCCCCAGTCGATCCGGTTGACGGTGAGCTGGCGCGTCTGCAAATCCTTGGCCGCGACGCCGAACGCCTTCAGCGCCTCGGTCACCTTGGTCATCGTTTCGTTGTTTTTCTGTGTTGCGGCCTCGGCCGAGGCGGCGATCGTGCTCACGCCCGCGGTAAAGCGCGCCTCGTCGGGCCGCGTTTCGGAGCGACCGGTCGCCGAGACCGACAGCAGGGTTTCGTCGTGCCCGACGCCGCGCGGGTCGGGCGCCTTTTCGCTGCACGCGCCGAGCGCAAGCAGCGGGATCAGCATGAAGGTCCGGTTACGCATGAGCTTTTCTCCCGTCATGGCTGTCCAGCGTATGACGGGCGCGGCGGTTCCCTACCAGCCCCAAGGGGCGGGCGGCGGTGCCACCGGCTTGGCATAGTCGAACGCGACGCGGAAATGCCGCCCCTGACGGTCGAGGCCATAGGTAAAGCCCGCATCGGTCGTTTCGACCGACCAGCTATTGGTCGTCGAAACGCCGCGGCCGGTGCGTTCGAACATCGCGATCGATTCGGCGTCGACAGGGAAAATCTGCCGCGTCGCGCTGCCCGTATCGGCAGTGTCGCCACCATAGAGGGTGACGTCGTCGGACGTGCCATCGGCGTGGCGA
>JAFAED010000422.1 GCA_023424275.1 Pseudomonadota bacterium
GCACCTTCCAGACGGTCCGCGAGAAATATCATTCGCACGAACTGGTCCAGAATATTGTCGCGGCCGACCCGCTGGTCGCCGCACGGCTTGGCGCGGGTGCGCGCGCCGTCGCGGGGACGATCGGCGATCCCGTTCTGCGCGGCGCGGAAGGCGCCGCGCTGCTGAGCCGGCAGGTCACGCGCGAGGCGAATATCCTCGCCTTCAACGATGTTTTCCTGCTGGTCGGGGTGCTGGCGATCCTGACGACGATCTGGGGCTTTCTGATCAGTTGGTCGATCCGCCGGCGCAACGAGCCGTCACCGGTGATATTGTTGGTACAGCGCCTTCAGGCGCAAGCGCAGGCTCAGGCGCAACAGGGGCAGTAAGATGAACGAAGAGAAGGCGAACACGCCGCCCGAACCCGAAGTCGAGGTGGCCGCGAAGCCCACCCCTCCTCCTGCGGTGCCGGAGCCCGGGTCCGGGCCCGATCCCCAGGTCGACGCGCCGCCATCGGCCTGGCATCCTCCTGCCAAATCGCGCACGACCGTAATCGCGATCATCGCGATCGCCCTGTTCGCGATCCTCGCGGTTCTTTATGCGTGGAAACTGCCGCCCTTCGCCGGCGGTTCGGAGCGCACCGACAATGCCTATGTCCGCGGACGCGTCACGATCATCAGCCCGCAGGTCAGCGGCTATGTGACGCGCGTCCCGGTGCAGGACTTCGCCGAGGTGAAGGCGGGACAGATTCTCGCGACGATCGACGACCGCATCTATCGCGCGCGCGTCGCGCAGGCCGAAGCGAATGTCGCGGCGCAGGAAGCCGCGCTCGCCAATTCGGCGCAGGCCCAGAAATCGCGCGAGGTCGCCACCGACAGCCAGGACGCCGGCATCGCGAACGCGCGCGCGCAACTGACGCGCGCCGAGGCCGATATGCGCCGCGCCCGCACGCTCGTCGCCGACGGATCGATCTCGACCCGCGAATTCGACCAGACGCGCGCCGCACTGCTTGCGGCGCAGGCCGCGCTGCAACAGGCGCGGGCGAGCCGCGCGATCGGCACACAGGACGTCCGCACCGTGGTTGTCGGACGCGCGGGACTCGAAGCCGCGGTCGCATCGGCGAAGGCGCAGCTCCGTCTCGCCCAGATCGACCTCGACAATACGATCATCCGCGCCCCCGCCGACGGCCAGTTGTCGGAGATCGGCGTGCGCCAGGGCGCCTATGTCACGGCGGGCACGCAATTGCTGTCGGTCGTCCCGCACAATGTCTGGGTGATCGCGAATTTCAAGGAGGCGCAGACCGGCGACATGGCGATCGGCCAGCGCGCGCGGTTCACCGTCGACGCGCTCGGCGGCGCCGAACTCACCGGCCGGATCGAGAATCTGTCCCCGGCGGCGGGATCCGAATTCGCGGTGCTCAAGGCCGACAACGCCACGGGTAATTTCGTGAAGGTGGCGCAGCGGATCGCCGTGCGAATCGCGATCGATCGGGGCCAGTCGCTCGCGAAGCGGCTCCGTCCCGGCATGTCGGTCGAGGTGCGGGTCGATACGAGCGGCGGATCGCGGCGGTGACGACATCGCGCCTCGCCCTGCCCCTCCTGTTCGCAAGCGCGCTTGCCGCTTGCGCGGGGCCGAATGTCGCCACTACGTCGGTCGCTCCCGTCACGCCGCCGCCCGCATGGCGGACCGACGCCGACACCGCCGCGCCGCTGCAGCGCGACTGGTGGCAGTCGTTCGGCGACCCCGCGCTTGCGGCGCTCGTCGAAAAGGCGCTCGCCAACAACAATGATATCGGGCTGGCGGCGGCGCGTGTGCGCGAAGCGCGCGCCAATGTCGCGCTCGCTCGCGCGCAGACCTTGCCGACGATCGACGCGACGCTCGGCGGCGGACGCTCGCGCTCGGTCAACGCCTTCGGCCAACCGGCCGAGCAGAATTTCGCCCAGCCGCAGCTCCAGATCGCCTATGAAGTGGACCTGTTCGGCCGCCTGGCCGACCAGAGGGCGGCGGCGCGCGATTCCTGGTTCGCCAGCGCAGCCGCCCATGACAGCGTCCAGCTTTCGGTCGCAGCGGCGGTCGCCGCCAATTATGTCACGCTGCGCGGTCTCGATGCGCGTCTGGCCGTCGCACGCGAGACGGTGCGCGCACGCGCCGATTCGCTGCGCATTGCCAGATCGCGCGTCGGATCGGGCTATTCGCCCAAGCTCGAACTCCAGCAGGCGCAGGCCGAATATGACGCGACCGCGCAGATCGTCCCGCAGATCGAATTGGCCATCGCGCGTACCGAGGACGCGCTGAGCCTGCTGGTTGGCGAGACACCGCAGGCTATCGGCCGCGGCGAATCGCTCGCGCGCCTGACCGCGCCGGCCGTTCCGGACGACCTGCCGTCGGAGTTGCTGCGCCGCCGGCCGGACGTCGCGCAGGCCGAATATCAGCTCGCCGCCTCGGACAAGAATCTGGCGGCGGCGCGCAAGCGTTTTCTCCCGCAGCTCCGTCTCTCGTCGGCTGCGGGCGCTGCCTTCTCTACCCTGCTCGGCGACCCGGTCACGATCTGGTCGGTCGGCGGCAGCATCCTCGCACCGATTTTTCAGGGCGGGCGGTTGACGGCGCAGGCCGATGCCGCAGGCGCGCAACGCGACCAGGCCGCCTTCGCCTATCGCCGTACCGCGCTCACCGCCTTTCGCGAGGTCGAGGACGCGCTGGCCGCGGTGAAACGGATCGATGAACAGATCCTGTTCGCACGATCGCAGCGCGACGCACTGGCCGAAGGGCTGCGCCTCGCCACCAATCGCTACCGCGAAGGCTATTCGCCCTATCTCGAGCAACTCGACGCCCAGCGTGGACTGCTTGGCGCCGAACTGTCGCTGATCCAGCTCCAGGCCGACGCGCTATCCGCCCGCATCCAGCTTTTCCAGGCGATGGGCGGCGGCTGGAGGCCATGCGCTCCGGCGGACGCGCCCTGCTATCCGGCGCCCTGATACGGCGTCGCGATAAGGTCATATGATCGGCTTCGCCGCTTACGGCCCCGCGTTGAACTCGGCGACGAGATCGAAGCGGTCGCCGCGGAACAGTTG
>JAFAED010000269.1 GCA_023424275.1 Pseudomonadota bacterium
ATGCGGGCTTTCGCGAACGCTATGCCGAGCGGCTCGCCCCCGATATCCTCGATATCGGCGCGGGGATCATCGACCGCCTCGACGCCTATCTGGCGCGTCAGACGGCGGCCCGCACCACCGTCCATGGCGACCTCAGGATCGACAATATCCTCTTCGCGCCGGACGGGGAAAGCTGCTGGCTCGTCGACTGGCAGACGCTCGGGCGCGGCAGCGGCGCGACCGATCTCGCCTATCTGATCGGCACGAGCATCGCCGACCCGTTCGAGCGCGCGGCCGCCGACCGGCCGGCGTTCGACCACTGGATCGCGGCGCTGCGTCAGCGCGGCATCGATCCCGAGGCCGACGCGCTTTGGACCGACTATCGTGTCGGCGCGCTCAGCGGTTATTTCATGGCGGTCTTCGCATCGATGAGCGTCGAGCGCACGGCGCGCGGCGACGAAATGTTCGCGGTGATGGCCGAACGCCCGGCGCGGCAGGCGCTCGCGCTCGGGAGCCTCGACCTGCTCTAGCGAGATCGTCCGGCCCGGATGCGGCCCGCTACACCCCGGACCGCGCCAGTCGATGAACGGGTCCAAATTGTGCGATGGCCGCTCCGACAAAGGGCAACGCGACGAGCCAGAGGCGCACGCCGGTCACGCCGAGCGGGCTCGCGATGCTGATCGCCGCCGTCGCGCCAAGCCCGGCACAGATGAGGAGCAATCCGACAATCAGCCGCCAGTGCGGTACCTCGCCGCTGTCCTTGCTCGCCCGCTCATAGCGGGCAAACGCCATGATCAGCGGGAAGAGCGCGGCGATATAGAGCAAAAACCAGACCGGGCGCGCGAGCCACCATGATGCACTGCCGGGCTGGACATCGAGCCCGACCCCGCCGAGCATCCATGCCGCCACCATGACGAGCACGAAGGCGGTGAGGTGCCAGAGGTAGATCGTCATGATCATGCCGTTGACGAGTACGACGCCGGTCCAGATGCGCAGATTATCGAGCATCCGCCGCCCCGCGGGTTCGAGCGCGAGCGCAAAGCCCGCCTGTGCGATACCGAGCGCGAGCAGCGCGATCGTCGGCGGCATCGAATTGCTGAGTCCGCTTCCCGGCACGCCGATCATCGCGACCGGATAGGGTCCGAATCCGACGAGCAGGCCCAGCGCAAGGAGTCCGCCGACGCCCCACAAAAGCGCCCGGCCCGGCGTCAGCCGTCCTTCGCTCCACGCGAAACCGAGTTGGTGGACCGCGAGCCAGACGAAGGCGAAGTTGAGGAAATTGACATAAGGCACATCGAAGCGCAGCGCCGCGATGTCGATCGCGACCGCACCCGCCACGAGCGCCCAGAAAGAGGCGAAGCCCCAGCGTTTCCATGCCCGCCAGGTCAGCGGCACGACCGCCGCGACCATCAGGTAGACCGACAGGAACCACACCGGGATCAAAGCGAGTTGTGCCGCCATGGCGACCACGTCGCGCTCTATTCCCGCCAGCGTTCCGAACATCGCGACGAGCGTCCAGATCAGGAACAGGGGCAGCACCGGGTTGATCAGCCGCTGCAGCCTTCCGCTGTACCAGCTTTCGTAACTGCCGCCCTTGCGCAGCGTCGCGGCCCACGACATGCCGTTCGAAAAACCGCCGACGAGGAAGAAGAGCGGCATCACCTGGAATCCCCAAGTCAGCCACTGCGTCCACGGCAATATGCCGAGCAGATGCCCGCCCTCGACGGCGCCATCCTTCATATAGGGCGCGGCGACAAGCCAGTGGCCGACGACGACCGCGAGGATCGACAGCGCGCGGAGGAAATCGACATAGCGGTTGCGTTCGGGCGGCGCCTGTACCGCCATCTCCCGCGCCCGTGACCAGATGCTTTTGCGAACGGTGCCAGTGGTTTCGGTCAAAATCGCGCCCCTCCCCGGATCGAAACCCCAAGCTAGTGCCGCGCCGCGTCAACGCAAGCCTTTGCCTTGGCGCGCCAGCCTTGCTATCGGCTCCGGACAATGGCGAACACCACAGACGACCTCCCCCCTTCCGAACCCGTCCCCGGCATGACCGATACCCCGTTCGACAGCGCGCTGTCCGAACGCTATCTTGTCTATGCGCTGTCGACGATCACCGCGCTTTCGCTGCCCGATCTTCGCGACGGATTGAAGCCCGTCCACCGCCGCCTCTTGTGGGCGATGCGCGCGATGCGGCTCGACCCGTCGCAGGGTTACAAAAAGTCCGCGCGCGTCGTCGGCGACGTCATCGGTAAATTCCACCCGCACGGCGACACTGCGGTCTATGACGCGATGGTGCGTCTCGCACAGGATTTCTCGCTCCGTTACCCACTCGTCGACGGCCAGGGCAATTTCGGCAATATCGACGGCGATAATGCCGCAGCGTACCGCTATACCGAAGCGCGCCTGACGCGCGTCGCGATCGACCTGATGCAGGGGCTCGACGAGGGCACCGTCGATTTCCGCCCGACCTATAATGGCGAAGACGAAGAGCCCGAAATCATGCCGGGGCTGTTCCCGAACCTGCTCGCCAATGGCGCGAGCGGGATCGCGGTCGGCATGGCGACGAACATCCCGCCGCACAACGCCGCCGAGGTGATCGGCGCCGCCTTGCTGCTCATCGAGAACCAGAACGCCGAACTGTCGGAGCTGCTCGAACATGTGAAGGGACCGGATTTCCCCACCGGCGGCATCGTCGTCGACAGCCCCGAGACGATCTTCCACGCTTATGAGACCGGGCGCGGCGGCTTCCGCGTCCGCGCGCGTTTTTCGACCGGCAAACTCGGCGACGGAAGCTGGGAAGAGAGCGGGATCGAGAAATTATCGGGCGGCACCTGGCAGCTCGTGATCAGCGAAATTCCCTATGGTGTCGCCAAGGGCAAGCTGATCGAACAGATCGCGCAGCTCATCGCCGACAAGAAATTGCCGATCCTCGAGGATGTTCGCGACGAGAGTGCCGAGGATTTGCGCATCGTGCTCGAACCCAAGAGCCGCAACGTCGACCCCGAGGTACTCAAGGACAGCCTGTTCCGGCTGACCGACCTCGAAAGCCGCTTCGCGCTCAATCTGAACGTCCTCGACGCAACGCGTACGCCCAAGGTGATGGGGCTGAAACAGCTGCTCACCGAATGGCTGCGACACCAGATCATCGTCCTCGTCCGCCGCGCACAGCATCGCATCGACAAGATCGACGACCGGCTCGAACTCGTCGCGGGCTATATCATCGCCTTTTTGAACCTCGACCGGATCATCGAGATCATCCGCACGGAGGATGAGCCGAAACCGGTGATGATCGCCGAATTCATCCTGACCGACCGGCAGGCCGAAGCGATCCTCAACATGCGGCTGCGCAGTCTCCGCCGGCTCGAGGAAATGGAGCTGAAGCGCGAGCAGGCCGACCTGACCGCCGAGCGCGAAGAGCTGGCGAAGCTCGTCGAAAGCCCCGCGCGGCAAAAAACCCGGCTGCGCAAGGACCTTGAAAAGCTGCGCGCCGTCTATGGCCTTGAAACCTTGCTCGGCGCGCGTCGCACGACGATCGCCGAGGCCGCGCCGACGCGCGAGATTCCGCTCGATGCGATGATCGAGAAGGAGCCGGTGACGGTGATCCTGTCGAAACGCGGCTGGATCCGCGCCCAGCGCGGCCATGTCGCACCCGACCAGTGGGGCGAATTCAAGTTCAAGGAAGGCGACGAGCTGTTGTTCGCCGCGCACGCGCAGACGACCGACAAGCTGCTGATCGCGGCGAGCGACGGGCGTTTCTTCACCGTCGGCGCCGACAAGCTGCCCGGCGGGCGCGGGTTCGGCGAGCCGCTGCGCCTGATGGTCGATATCGACCCCGAAGCGCGTATCGTCGCGCTGATCCCGGCCAGCGCCGAAGGCCGCCTGTTGCTCGCCTCGACGAGCGGCCACGGCTTTGTCGCGCAAATGTCCGAAGTCGTCGCCGAAACGCGCAAGGGCCGCAACGTCGTCAACCTGAAGCCCAAGGCGGTGCTTGCGGTTGTCCGGCCGATCGCGGGGGGCGACGACAGCGTTGCGGCGGTCGGCGAGAACCGCAAGCTCGTCGTCTTCCCGCTCGGCGAAGTGCCGGTGATGGCGCGCGGTCAGGGCGTGATGCTGCAACGCTATCGCGACGGCGGCCTGTCCGACGCGATCAGCTTTGCCTTTGCCGAGGGCCTGAGCTGGGCGATGGGCGGCGATACGGGCCGCACGCGCACCGAAACCGACCTTGCGCCCTGGCGCGTCGCGCGCGGCGCTGCGGGGCGCATGCCGCCGACCGGCTTTCCTCGCAATAACCGCTTCAACTGACCGTATTTTGATGTTGCCGTAAATAGCTTCTTTACTCCCCGGCAACTACGCAAGGACCAATGGGGAAAGGTCGCTTAAAACCCGCTGTTATGCCTATTGATAGAACCGGTGAAGACCGGCCCTCTCTGTTTGTCGGATGGATCGACGCGCTGCCGGTCCCGGCGGCGCTCATCCGCCCGCTCGGTCGTGGCAATTTTCGCCTGCATGCCAGCAATGCCGCCTTCGATCGGCTGAAGCTATCGCCCGCTGGGGTCGATGCGCCGATCGAACTGCTCCGCGCGATCGAACGGACATCGCAACATCCTGACCAAGCGCAGGAATTTTCCTGCCAGCTGGGCGACGGCCCCGCCGCGCGCGACCTGCGTGGATCGATCGGGCCACTGCCGACCGAAGCGGGCGACGAAGGTCTGTTCCTGCTGACGCTGATCGACCGGACGCAGGAGATGATGACCGAGCGCAACCTGCGCCGCGAACTCGTCTCCGACAGTCTGACGGGCCTTCCGAACCGGGCCGGCTTCGAGGAGCTTGTCGAACAGCGCGCCGCGGCGGAAGGTGCCGGCGCCGACCACGCTGTCCTGCTGCTCGATCTCGCACGTTTTTCGCGCATCAATGAACATATCGGCCCGATGGCAGGCGATGAACTGATCATCACTGTTGCGCGGCGATTGAAGTCGAGCTTGCGCAGCGGCGATATATTGGCACGCACCGGCGGCGACGAATTCGCCATCTCGTCGCGCATTGCCGGCGGCCGCGCGGACGTTCGCGAAATGGCGCGGCGGATTCGCGGCTGCTTCGACCACCCCTTCCGGATCGGCGAACTCAAAGTCAGCGTAGACTGCGCGCTCGGCTGTGCGATCCAGCCCGCAGCTGACACCGATGTCGCCGATCAGATCCGGCACGCACAAATCGCACTCAAACGGGCCAAACAGACCGACCGCATCGAAATCTACGAGCCCGAAGCGGCAATGCTGTCCGATAATCGATTCGGCCTGGAAACCGAATTGCGCAACGCGATCGAGGAAGACCGGCTGCACTTGGCCTTTCAGCCGCTGATCGAGCTTTCGAGCGGGCGTGTCGCCGGCTTCGAGGCGCTCGCACGGTGGGACAACAGCAACGGCCATTCGGTCTCGCCGACCGAATTTATCCCGATCGCCGAAGACTCAGGCCTGATCGTCCCGCTCGGTCAATGGGCGATCGGCAAGGCTGCCGCCGTGCTCGCCGAATGGGACAGGCTAAATGGCGGCGCAGTCGTCGACGCTTATTTCTCGGTCAATGTCTCGGCGATTCAGCTTTTGCGCGACGATGTCGCGGGCGTGGTGCGCCAAGCGCTCGAAAGCCAAAAGATTGGCGGCGAACGCCTGATGATCGAACTCACCGAAAGCGCCATCATTGGCGATCCCGACCTTGCGCTGTCGGTGCTGAGCGAACTCAAGGCGCTCGATGCGCGCGTCGCGATGGACGATTTTGGTACCGGCTATTCGAACCTCGCCTATCTGCAACGCCTGCCGATCGACGTGCTCAAGATCGACCGGAGTTTCGTCGAACATATGGTCGATGATCGCGACAAGGTTGCAATCGTCCGCACGATCCAGAGCCTTGCCGAAGTGCTCGGCATGCGCACCACCGCCGAAGGCGTCGAAACCGCCGATCAGGCGCGCCTGCTGTCGGCCCTCGGATGCGATTTCGGGCAAGGATTTCTGTTCGCACGTCCGATGGAAAGCGCGGCCGCACTCGATTATTGGCGTCAGTCGCTGGTCCGGCCTATTTTCTGATCGACAAATTGCTCCACAAGTTGGGAGACTCGGGTGGCATCGGGGAAATCCTCTGCCACCCACTGGGCTTCCACCGCTTTCAGGATGCGCGCGACCTCGGGTCCCGCAGCGATTCCGCAGGCAACGATGTCGCCGCCCTTCAACGGCATTTCGGGCACGGCCCACCCCTCCAGCGCTTCGACGGCCGCGCGTGCCGACGCGGGGTCGCCCGCGAGTAAGAATATGTCGCGTGCCGCGTCGATGCCGACCGCGTGCGCAAGTTGCCGGACGGGCCTTGGCGTATCGGCACGATGCTTGCCGAGCGCCGCAAGATGCTTGCGCTGCCGCGTCGACAGGCGGAGGCGGCTCGCAACCTGTTCGCCGATGGCGCCATCGGGAGGAAGCAGCGCCGCAAGACGGCGCAGCGGAGCGACAGCAACAATCGAAGCCGCTTCATTGATTATGAGACGAGCGAGCGCAGCGGCAAAATCCGGATCGATTTCAGGAAGCAGCACGCCAAAAATGCCGTCCGTTTCCATTCTCCCCACGATGCCGCGCGGATCGGGAAGCGACAATATCTTGAGCAGTTCGTCGGCGATGCGTTCGCGCGACAAGCTCTTGAGCGACTGGCGTGCCGTTACCACTGCGGCGTGGCTTGCCGGATCGAGCTCACCGCGTCCGAACCGCGCTGCGAAACGATAGAAGCGCAGAATACGCAGATGATCTTCGGCGATGCGCGTGGCGGCATCGCCAATAAAGGCGACCCTACCCGCTTCGAGATCGGCAACACCGCCGAACCAGTCGTCGATCGCTCCGCTATCGGCATCAGCGTAAAGCGCGTTGATCGTGAAGTCACGCCGCGCCGCATCCTCCCGCCAATCGTCGGCAAAAGCGACCGTGGCGCGACGTCCGTCGGTTTCGACGTCGCGACGCAGCGTCGTGATCTCGTGGTGATCGCCGCTTGCGATCGCGGTGACGGTGCCATGCGCGATGCCCGTCGGGATCACCTTGATATCGGCAGCCTCCAGCCGCCGCGTCACCTCCTTCGGCAGCAGAGGCGTCGCCAGATCGATGTCGGCAACTGGAAGGCCCAGCAATGTGTCGCGCACCGCGCCGCCAACGATCTTGACCGCACCGCCATCCGCCGACAGCGCGGCGACGATCCGCCTCAGACCTGGACGCGCACGCCATTCGGCGTCGGGCAGGCCGGTCATCGGTGCCACCCCGCAGGCAGGCGCCGCGCCAGATTGATGATGATTCCCGCCGTCACGCCCCAGATCCGTCGCCCCTGCCAGTCCATGTCATAAAAATGGCGGTCGTGCCCCTGCCAATTCGCATGCTGCCGCGAATAATTGTCGGGATCGAACAAGATGTCGAGCGGCACCTCGAACCAGTCCTCGACCTCGTCGGGATTGGGATCGAGTGGCAGATCGGGTGGGATGACTCCGAGCACCGGGGTGATGATATAGCCGCTGCCCGACCGATAGGCCTCGGTCGCGCCCGCGACCATGACGTCGCGGCGATTGAGGCCGATCTCTTCCTCGGCCTCGCGCAGCGCGGCGTCGATCGCGTCGCGGTCGCCGGGATCGATCTTGCCGCCGGGAAAGGCGACCTGCCCCGCATGGCTACGCAGCCATTGCGGCCGCTGGGTCAGGATCACGCCGGGATCGGGGCGATCGGTGAAGGCGATCAGCACTGCGGCATCGCGCAGCGTCGGCATGCCGAGATAGGTTTCGTCCTCACCCGCATCGGGCAGCAAATTGTCGAGCGCGGCACGCAGCTTGTCGGACAGCATCAGGCGTTCACCAACGGAAAGCGTATGCCGTTCGACCAGATCGCAGGGGCGCCGGCGTCCTCGGCCAGCGCCATATCGACGATCTCATAATAGAGCGCGCGGTCGATCCGCGCTTCGAGCCCGTTGCCGACCGTACCCCGGACGTGCAGCCGCGGATCGGGACTGTCGGCA
>JAFAED010000305.1 GCA_023424275.1 Pseudomonadota bacterium
CGCACCGTGCTGCGCCGGACGCAGCAGGGCGGCCGCGCCCTCGATCCCGGCGGCACCTATTATGCCTTTGGCGACTGGGTCCTGCGCGAGGTGGAGCGTGTGCTCGTCGATGCCGACGGGAACGAGGTTGCGCTGTCGTCGGGCGAATATCATCTGCTTCACGCGCTGGTCCGTCATCCGCGGCAAGTGATGAGCCGGGATCGCCTGCTCGACATGGTGCGCGGGCGCGAGGCCGACATCTTCGACCGTGCGATCGACAATCTGGTCAGCCGGCTGCGCAAGAAGATCGAAGTCGACGCCGCGCACCCGCAGCTCGTCAAGACCGTGTGGGGCGGGGGATATACGCTTGCATGCGAAGTCCGGCGCATGGGACCCGCGGCATGAAATTTCGTCTGTGGCCTCGAAGCCTGATCGGCCAGCTCGTCTTCGCCGTCGCGGTGATGCTGTTCGTCGCGCAAGCGATCAATTTCGTGCTGTTGTCGCGCGGAATGAAGCAACAGGCGCTGGCACATGGCGGCGGCATGGCGGTTGCGCGGGTGATCGACGCGATCGAGCGCGACCGGCGCGGCGATTTCAGGCGGCGGATATCCGATGAGGAGGCGCGCGAACGGGCGCAAAAGCTGGTCATATCGGACAGGATGCCGCCGATCCCGGCGGGTGCCGTCCGGCTGCCCGACCTCGCCAAATATGTCGACGGGCTTTTGGACGAGACGAATATTCGCGTCGAATCGGTCGATGCCTGGGCGCTTCCCCGGCGCGAGCGGCAGCGGATACAACGCGCCGCCTATCCCGACCGTGCGGTGATCGTGGTGGCAAAGGTCGACGGCCGTTATTTCGCGGTGCGGTCGCGCATCGCGGCGGGGGGCAATCGCTTGCAGGGCTTCCTCGTCTCGCAGACGCTCTCGCTTTATTTATTGTTGCTCGTCCCGATCATGCTGATCGCCTATCGTGCGGCACGACCGCTGCGCGACCTGACCCGCGCGGCGCGCGCCAATCCGGCGCTGCGCGACGCCGAGCCGCTTCAGGAGGAGGGGCCATCGGACGTGCGCGACCTGATCGCGGCCTTTAACGCCTATCGGGCGCGGATCGCGACGATGCTCTCCGACAAGGACCGGATGCTGGGCGCGGTCGGCCACGACCTGCGCACCCCGCTCGCCAGCCTGCGCGTGCGCGTCGAGCAGATCGACGACGACAGGCTCCGCGACAAGATGATCGCGAGCATCGACGAGATGACGGCGATGCTGAGCGACATATTGGCGCTTGCACGCTCTGGCGCGGGGACCGAGGCTCAGGAACGCGTGCCGCTCCGCGAACTGATCGGCGAACTCGCGGCCGATTATCAGGAACGCGGCAAAGATGTCGCGGTCGGTGACGTGGCCGACGTCCACGTGCTCGTCCGCCCGATGCTGATCAAGCGCGCGCTGCGCAACCTCGCCGACAATGCCATTGCCTATGGCGTTCGCGCGCGGCTGTCGGTTCGTGCCGAGGCCGGCGTTGCGCATATTTGCGTCTCGGACGACGGCCCCGGGCTGACCGACGCGCAGATCAGGACATTGGTCGAGCCGTTCGCGCGCGGCGAGCAGTCGCGCAATCGGGCGACGGGCGGCGCCGGGCTCGGCCTGTCGATCGCACGCGATATTGCGGACGGTGAGGATGGGACGCTGACGCTCTCGAACCGCGCGGCCGGCGGGCTCGATGCGGTCATTGCGCTGCCGGTTCAGGCTTAGCCGGCAAGCCGCCGCCGTCGGCCGCTGACGCGAAGCTCGGCTTTGGGGTGGAAAGCTGCCACTCCCAGTATTCGTCATCCCCGCGAAAGCGGGGACCCAGAGCATGCGTAAGCTGACCCCACACTGGGTTCCCGCTTTCGCGGGAACGACGAAGTTATAAGAACCGAAACGTCCGCAACCGGTCGTTTTCAGCCCATCGACGCGCCGGACGTCTTCATCCGCCGATGACGGCGTTCGCAAAAGCCAACGCGGAGGAGAGGAAAGAGAAAAGCACGAGCAGCACGGCCAGAATGCGTGCCTTACGGCCTTTGACCGGTCGCTTTACGCCAAGGCGCAATTCGCGCCGCCGCCAGGTGATGACGGCAAGTGTCAAAAGCGGGATATTCATGAAACCCCAAATGAAGGGAATCTGGACCGCCAATGAAGTGGAGAAGAGTGTAACGATCGGCATACCCAGGAAAAGAGCGGCGATAGCGACGCCACCAGCTATCTTAAGTCGAAGCTTCAAATCGTCCTCGGCCCACTGCGCTTCCAAGGCCTGCTCTTCGGTTTCCGGTGTCTCGGTCTCACCCTCGGCGGGCGCGTATAACCATTTCTCGAAGCCGCCATCGGCAATCTGCTGACGCGCATTCAGTAGCTCGTCGAATGGCGCGGCGGATTTGCGAAAATCCTGCGGTCCTTCCAATGCCCTCTCCCCAACAATGGATGACAATTGGCCTGTACCGCGAAATCCTAAAGATGCAAAATCGCGCCGCGATGGAGAACGACAACTATCGGTCGGTTGCTGCCCAAGCATTATGACCAGCGCAAATGGCGGTTTGGCGCGGACGTCAGGCGTAGATCGCGATCGCCTGGCTGCCGCTCAGCACCGGCTCGCCGGCGCGGTTCCACAGCATCATGTCCTGCACCGACAGGCCGTGGCGCGCATAGCCGGTCTTCGCGGACAGCAGCCACCAGCCGTCGTCGGTCCGCGGTGAGCCCGTCAGCATGTTCACCGTCCAGTTCATCGAGCTGATCGGCCCAAACTGGCTGAACAGCGCCATTGCCGCGGGGGGTAACGCGTCGCCCATCGCGAGCAGCGCGACGGCGGGATGGCACGCCGGTTCCTCGACGAAGCGAACCCAGGTCAGATATTCGCCGACCTCGCTTTTCCACGCAAAGCGCGGGCCGGTGGTCGGGCGCATGTCGAAATGACGCACGAAGCTGGGGCGCGCCTTGTGGTCGGGCACCGGCTCCAGCGTTTCGGGATCGGGCGCGTCGGGCATGGCAAGCCGGTTGTGATCGAGGTGGCTCGCGCGGTCGCCCGAAAAGGCGAAGACTGCGGCGGTGCCGAAGCCCTGATCGCTCGACACGCCGGCGTCGATGAACAGCGAGGATTTCGACTGGCGCAGCACGCGCGTTTCGACGGTGCAGTCGCCGCCGACGGGGCCGACGAAGCTGATCTGCGCATAGCGCAGCGGTGTTTCGGTCGGGTGCAGCGCCATCGCCCCGGCCAGCGCCACCGCCGAGCTGATCCCGCCATAGGCGGTGCGGCCCTGCATCCATCCTTCGTCGATATGTGCCTTTGCCACGCCGTCTTCGATGCGCAGCGTCGCGAGCAGCGCGTCGAGCGCGCTGGGGGAGGTCGTCATTCCGGTCCTAGTCCTCGATTTTGAACGTCAGCCCGGCGTTGGCGGAGAGCCGGTCGATCAGCGCGTCGCCGAGCAGCGCGCCCGGCGTCCATACC
>JAFAED010000448.1 GCA_023424275.1 Pseudomonadota bacterium
CATGCCGCCGCCGCGACCCGCTTTCGCCAGCTGTGGTCCGCCTATGAAGAGAATCGCGATCTGATGCTGATGGGCGCTTATGTCGCCGGCAATGATCGGGTGCTCGACGAAGCGATCGCCCGCCACGCCGACCAGCTCGCCTTCGTAACCCAGCCCGCCAAGGCGCGGGTCGACTTCGACATTTCCCGCCAAACCCTGATTGAAGGATATTCCGCATGACCGCACGTACCGCACGCCGCAAACGTATCATCCGCGTGCGCACCGTCGAACATCAGATGGCGGAGGCCAATCTCGCGCGCGCCAATGGCGAGCTTGCAAACCTCGTCGAGCTCGCGAAGCGCCTCGAAACGCTGCGCGTCGATCTCGCGATGGCAAAGGGTGCGGTCGCGGGCGGTGCGCTCAACACGATCGGCGAACTCGCCATGCGGCTCGACATGGCGAAGGAAAATCTGACCGCGCCGCTGAGCAATGCGAGCGCACGCCGCGACCATATGGGCGCGCTCGCGCAGAGCGCCATGGTCAAGGAAGAATCCGCGGTTCGCCTGTACGAGCGCAGCCGCAAGTCGGCCGAAGCCGAACAGGAACGCCGCAGCGATGCCAACCGCCCGCACCGCGCACGCACCGGCATGCGCCTGCGGTTGATCGAAGGCGGCGCCTCATGATGAGCGCATCTTCCCTCCCCATGGGGCAGCCGGCGGTACCCGCGGGTTTTGCAACCTTCCTCGCCAACATCGGCCAGCTTCCCGAAGGCGGCGGCGAAGGTGGTTTCGGCCAGCTGCTCGCCGCGGCGCCCGCCGCTGTCGCCCCGAACGCCGGCGGCACGATGACGATCAAGATCGATCCGGCGCAGTCCGGCGAGGCCCCTGCCACGCCAACCGTACCCGTCGAGACGGGCGGTGAAACCCCGGCGACCAAGGCGCCGCCCGTCGCGGCCGAACCCGGACAGGCCGACGCCGCCGCCCTTGCCGCAACGCTGCTGATCGCACTCAACGACGGCGCACCGGACAAGGCGGCCGTTCCCGGCAAGCCGACTGCACCGGAATCGGGGGCAGAGGTTATTCCCGACCCGGCAATCTCCGGCGACGCACCCGCGAACACCGCCACGAACTGGGCGGCGGTCGTCGCCGCGGTCGTCCCGGCTGCGGCCAGGCCCACGAAACCGTCCGAGCCCCCCGCCGCCCCCGCTATCGATGCGCCGATGACCGCGCTGGTGTTGCCGCGCACGCGCGAGACCGGCAACTCGCCTCCGATCCTTGGCGGCGAAATACCGCTCGCCAAGCCCGCCGAAGCCGCTCCGTCGATGACGGTCCTCTTCGCCCAGCTCACGGCCCAAGGCTCGACCGTCGCCGAAACGGCGGCACCCGCCATGATCGCCGAACGCACGCTCGACATGGACAGCGACGGCGCGTGGATCGACCAGCTGGCGCGCGATATCGCCGCGACGAAGTCGGACAGTGGTGATATCAGCTTTCGCCTGATGCCGCGCCATCTCGGCCGGCTCGATATCGCGATGCGGCAAGGCGAAGACGGCGTTGCGCTGAAGATGGACACCCATCACGAAACGACCGCGACAATCGTGACCGCCGCGCAGGGCCGCCTCGTCGACGAACTGCGCCAGCAGGGCGTCCGCATCGCCGGCGCCGAAGTGACCTGTACGCCGGGTGAAACCGGCCGCCAGTCGCAGGGCCAGGGCCGCGCCGCTGCGCCGGACACCGCCCATCTCATCGAAACCGCCACCGAACGCGCCGAACCGCGCGACGAAGAGCGCGCCGCCGACCGTCGCGGCCGCTTCGCCTGATCAGAAAGGGTTCATCATGGCCAAGGAAAATGTCGAAGGCGCCCCCAAGAAGAAGGGCAAGTTCAAGAAGCTGCTGCTGATCGGCGTCGCGGCGATCGCGCTGATCGGCGCGGGCGCCGGCGCCGGCATTTATTTCGGGGCGCTGTCGGCACATGAAGCGAAGCCCGAGGATCATTATCCGAAGCTCGTCGTGCGCAACAAGGACGAGGGCGAGCCAGTCGCCGAGGGCGACGACAAGGAAGCACCGCCGAAGGTCGGCACCGTGTCGGTCCCGAACGACCGGTTCAAGGTCGATCCGCGCAAGTACGAGATCACCTATTTTCCGATCCCCGACAATTTCACGACAAACCTCGCCGACGGGTCGGGCTTCTTGCAGGTGGGTATCAGCCTTTCTACCTTCTATGACGGCAAGGTTATCAATAATATCAAACGCCAGGCGGTGCCGATCCGCTCGGTCGTGCTTATGGTGCTCGCCGAACAGGATCCGGCGTTGCTCTCCACATCACAGGGGAAACAGCGGCTTCAACGTCAGTTGACCGCCGCGATCAACGATGTGCTGCGCGACAAGGAAGGGTTTGGGGGTATCGACAATGTTTATTTCACGAGTCTGGTGATTCAGTGACCACTGCCACGAAATCCGTGAAAGCCGTGAAGGCGCCGGCTGCGCCAAGCGCGCCGACGACCGATGCGAAGGCTTCGCTGCTGCTGCGCAAGGCGGAGGACAGCTATGCCTTTCCCGCGCTCGACAGCGTCGCCAACCAGTTTGCGCGCAGCTTGCGCGATCTCGTCCGCGCGCTCGGCGCGCCGGCGATCCAGGTCGAGCGCGCGGGCGCCGAACAGATGAGCTTTGTCGACTGGAGCGCCGCGACCGCACCGGCGATCTTCTGGCGCTATCACGCGCCGCCACTCAAAGGACCCATATTGCTCGCCGCCGCGCGGCCCCTGATCCTCCAGCTCGTCGACATCTTCTATGGCGGCAAGGGACAGCTCGCCGCCGAGCGCGAAGACCTGACCGATGCCGAAGAACGTTTTGCCGCGCGCCTCGGTCGCGACATGGGATTGCAACTCGCGGCCGCATGGGGCGACAAGCTGGCGCTCGAACCCGAGCTCGACTGCGTCACGACCGACGCGGCCAAACTTGCCGCGGTGCGCGCCGACGACGAACTGTTCGTCCAGCGCTTCATCCTGCGCGGCGCGCCGTTCGAAGGCCGGACGATCCTGTGCGCCTATCCGCTCGCGGCATTGCGCGGGGTCGCCGGAGCCGAAGCCGTCCTGGAAACGCAAGGCGCGAACGATACCGATCCGCTCTGGTCGGCAGCGCTCAACAAGGCGCTGCGCGATGTCCGCCTGCCTGTCCGTTCGGTGTTGGCGCGACCGGAAATCAGCCTCGTCAAGCTGCTCGCACTCGAAGTCGGCGACATCATCCCTATCACCATGCCGCGCCATGTGCCGGTAACCGTTGCCGGTCGCAGCTTCGCGGTCGGCAGCATCGGCGAAGCCAATGGC
>JAFAED010000333.1 GCA_023424275.1 Pseudomonadota bacterium
CGCAGCACTGCCCGACCCAAATGGACAGCGGCGCAAAAATGCGCTTGTCGGCCAGGCGAATGAGGGCGACACCGTCAATCCGCATCGGCTTCAGCAGGCTGCCTCGCCGTGGACGCTGCATGCGGGAACCATCATTGCCGCGAGCCTGATCACCGGCATCAATTCGGATCTGCCGGGCTTCGTTACCGCGCAGGTGACCGAGAATGTCTACGACAGCGCGACCGGCCAGACATTGCTTTTGCCTCAGGGCGCGCGGCTCATCGGCAATTACGATAGCGTGGTCGCCTATGGTCAGAGCCGGGCGCTGGTCGTCTGGCAGCGCATTCTGTTTCCGGACGGATCGTCGATCCGCATCGACAATGTACCCGCTACCGATACGCAAGGTTTTGCCGGCCTCTCGGACCGGATCGACCGCCACAGCTGGCAATTGCTGAAGGGCGTTGTACTCTCGACCTTGCTCGGGGTCGGGACGGAGCTCGGCGCGGGCAACAGCGACAGCGACCTCGTCCGCGCGGTCCGTGAATCGGGCCAACAGGCCGGCGCCCGGGCAGGCGATCAAATCGTCGGGAAAAGTCTCGATGTGCAGCCTACATTGACGATCCGTCCGGGTTGGCCACTGCGGATCGTCGTCCATAAGGACATTGTTCTGCGACCGTGGAACGGCGAGGGCGCCTGATATGGCAGATATCCGCCTTCCGATGCTTCCCGACCGCACGCCGGTAAAGCTCACGATAATGCTCCCTCCCGATCTTAACGCCCGCCTTCAGGAATATGCGGCGGTTTATGCAAGCACCTACGGCAGCGAAGAAAGCATTGGGGACTTGATTCCCGCGATGCTGAAGGCGTTCCTCGAAAGCGACCGTGCCTTCTCGCGGCGGAAGAAGGACTGAGCCATGGTGTCGCGCTCGGGTGCACCTACCGAGCCGCACTTCGTCACGGTCGAGGAGTTCGCGCGCATGGCCCGCGTTTCGCGCCGTACGATCGACCGTCACCGTCGCTCACGCCCGGCGGGCTTCCCGGTCGAGCACGACATCGGACGCGGACGAATCCCGCGCCCGCGTTTCAAGCTCGAGGACGTTCGGCGCTGGCTCGATTCACGCGCTCTCTGGTGACGCCGCTGCGGCTTCTTCACCGCCAATATCATCTGCCAGTCCCAAGCCCTTGGCAGGCGTTCGACGCCGGTAGGAGCATTTACCGTCGCCGGACTTTCGGGGGAAAAACGCGATTGACGGGCGCAATACACGCCATTATTGATGAGAAATCGGCTGAAAACTGCCGATTTCGCCGCGAGGTTTGAAAGCGGTTCGCGTCATCATAATCCGCGTGTCGGGGGTTCGAGTCCCTCCTCCGCTACCAACTTAAGCGGGATTTCTGTTCTTTCGATGTTCATGGGTTCGCTGTTGGCGAAATCTGGGCGGGCGAGTGATGACGCTGAAGCACAGCCCCGCGGTCTTTACGCGCATGGGGGGCGAACCGGGCACCGCCTTTTTCGTCAAAGGGCCGCTGGGTCAGGTTCACGAGTATCGCAAGGGCAAGCTGCGTCAGGTGCTGCAGCTGGACGTGCTGCAGGAAATCTGTGGCATTCCCGCATGGCTGGCGGCGCTGCAATCCGCGCTGCTCAACGAGAATGCGACGATGTCCCGGCGCCGATACTATCTGAACGGCGCACATGCTGATCCCGTGAAAGACCGTGCGCGACGGGCGGGATGGCGACATCTCGCCCGGCTTATTTCATCTATTCCTCAAACGGCCGCTTTTCCGGTCGGGAGACTCTAATCAGTTGTTGCCTGGGCCGGCGAGCTTCGTGACGATGGCGTCGATGAGCGCTTGCGTTTCCGTTGAAAGATTACCCGGCGCGGCCGGATCACCCGGTGGCGTGGCGGTGGGTGGCGGCGTCAGCGTGATCGAGGCGAGCGCCTGAACATCGCTGTCCCTGGCCGACGCATCGCTGGTTCGCGCCGCATTCTCGATCCCGCGAAGCGGCACAAGGCGTTCGCCGACCAGCTTCTGCTCGAGGCTGAGCGGCGCGGCGAGATCGGATCGGAACTCGGCCGACCTTGTCTCGATACGCCGGTTGCAATAGGCTTTGTCGTCGGCGGAAAGAAGCTCTGCGCTGCAGCGATCGATACCTTCGACCCGGCCCAGCGAAACCTCATTGTCGGCCGACGACAGCTGGAGAACCTCACCGCCCGGCTTTTCGGGCGCTGGCCCGCCTTCGACAAAGGCGGAGTTGCCACCTTTCGCAACTTGTTCGATCGGTTCGCCGCGATCGTCGGAGCCAAGCTGGTCGATGGCGGTCGACGCCGGTTCGGCGAAGAGCAATATCGTCAACAACAGCATCGCCAGTCGAACCTCCTTGCGTCTAGTTACCGGGACCGTTGCTCTGGATGAGCTGGATCGCAGCGCCGCCCTGTTGCTCGATGTGCAGATCGGACAGGCCGCTGCCATTCTGGGTCCAATCCAGCCGGTTCAAATTGCCGAATTGCAACGCGGTCATAGCATTGCCGTCACCGTTTTGCACGAGATGCGCCTGATTGTCGGTGCCGTCCTGGACAAGCGCCAGGACATTATTCTGGCCCTGCTGGCTCGCGATCGCCGCATTGGCGAGACCGCCGTCACTATGCTGACGGATTTCGGCATGGTTTTGACCCCCGGCCTGGAGGATCGCGAGCAAATTCTGCCCGCTGCCGTCCTGCGCGATAGTGGCGACATGATCGACGCCCGCCTGGCCCAGCTCGGCATGATGCTCACCGCTTCCCTTCTGAACGATCGTCGCGCGATTTCCGTTGCCGTCCTGGGCGATCGATGCGCGGGCACCCGGTTCGGCCTGCTCGATCGACGCCTCGTTGCCCGCGCCGATCTGCGCGATATAGGCGCCGCTTTCTTCCGCGGGCTCGGGGACGATGATCGCTGGTACGGGCTCTGCTGCGGCCGTCGCGTGAATGGCAAACAGCGCGAACAGGGCCTTGAGCGATAATCTGCCGATCGGCATCGGGTCTTCCTTTCTCCGCCGCGCCAATGCGCCGTCCTGTCGTCGGTATTCATCCGAAACGGGCCGGTTCCCTCAAGAGAGTACCGGCCCGCCGGGAGTAGAAGGGGTGGTGCAGTTCACCCCTTCAAACCACTTAGTTGGCCGAGGGCGCCGAGCCCTGGGTCACGACGGCGACGTTGCCGGCGCCATTCTGCATCACGTTCGAATAGTTGCCGTCCGAATACTGGTTGACGGTGGCGCTGTTACCGCCATCGAGACCGGTCTGGTTGACGACGCTTTCGTTGTCGATGCCATATTGGCCGACGAAGGCGACGTTATCGAGGCCGGCTTGCGTCAGCAGCGATTCGTTGCTTTCGCCGCCCTGCTCGACGGTGGCGAGATTGAGCGCCGGCGCGCTCGGTACCGCACCATATTGGTTGATCGTCGATTCGTTTCCGATCGAGCCTGCGAGCTGGCGTACGATCGCCGTGTCGTTGCGGGCATTTTGCACCTGATTGACCGTCGAGGTGCCGCCTTCGCCCAGCTGTTCGACATCGACGCTCGAATTGAGCGCGCCGACCTGCGTCACGAACGAGTCGTTATTCTCGTTCGCCTGGAAGACGTCGGCGGTGAGGCCCGCACCGTCCTGGATCACCGACGAACCATTGTTCAGGCCGGCCTGGGTGACGGTTGCGGTCGCGCCCTTATTGTCCTGATCGATCGTCGAGCTATTGCCTTCGCCAGTCTGGACGACGGTCGCAAAGAGATTGGCGTCGGCCTGGTTGAGCGGCGCCTTGTCATCCTGCGTGATGACCGACGAGTGGGCATCGCCGGTCTGGGTCACGGTCGCCGCGAAGGTGTTCGCGCCGACATTGTCGAAGGTCTGCGTGATCGACGAGCTGCTCGCGCCATTCTGGATGACGTTCGCATCGGCGTTGTTCGAGCCATCGCCGAAGGCATTTTGTTCGACGGTCGAGGTCGCGCCATTGTCCTGACGGACGTTGGCATAGAGGTTGCCGGCGTTGTTGGCGTCGATCGTCTGGTCGATCGTCGACATCGAACCGGCCTCCTGGTTGACGACCGCCGTCGCGCCGGCCGCTTGGACACCGGTCGCGGTCTGGTTGACGATCGAGGTCGACGCGCTCTGGTTGACCGTCGCGAACAGATTTTTCGCATTGTCGCCGGTCGCCGACTGGATCACGTCCGAAATCGCCGCCTCGGTCTGCGTGACGTTGGTGCGGATCGAGCCGGTGAAGCCCGGACCATTCGCATATTGCTCGATATTCGAATCGTTGAGATCGCCGGTCTGGGTGGCGTTGCCGACGAGGTTGAAGCTCGGCGCGACCGACGCCTGCGTTACGTTCGAGACGTTGTCGGTGCCGTTCTGCACGACCGTCGCTTCGGGATCTTCGGGAAGGTTGATCGAATTGTTCGTCGACGCGTCGTCCTGATCGATCGTCGATTCGTTGCCCGAGCCGGTCTGGGTAACGAAAGCGCCGGCGCCGAGTGCATCTTGCGTGATCACCGAGTCATTGGCGCCGTCCTGCGTGACGGTCGCGACGTTGTCGTTACCCGTCTGGTCGAGATCGCTGCTGTTCGAACCAAGCTGGGTTACGGTCGCGCTGTTGTCGAGGCCGGTCTGGTCGACGTTCGACGATTGGGTCTGTGCGAAAGCCGGGGCCGAAATCGCAAGCGCGACGGCCGAGACGGCGGTAAGATATACGCTTTTCATGATTGCATCACCTTTTCAAAAAGGCGATAACGAACGCGCCACGGCGCAGGAGACGCCGAGCGTTTTCAGGTTATCGCAGCCTAATATTCGCACGCATCGAAGTTACCGCTTCTTTGCGTGCCCTTTCTCCAACGACTTATTTTTTGGGACTGGCCTGGAGATATTCACCCGCCCCCCACTATTATTCGGTCAGGAACCCTCCTTTTCCTGCTGCTTGTCTTCGACAATCCTGAGCGCCGACAGCGAGCCCGCCTTTTCGACGGCCTCCTGCACGTCGCGCGCCTCATAGAGTCCGTCGCGTTCGCGGCGATAATAGTCGCGCAGCGGTCCCGCGAGGCTCATATCCTGAAATTTCCAGAGGTCGAGTTCGACCCCTTCCATCACCAGCGCGTACACGGCCTTCTCGACCGCTTGCTGGAGAGCTACCTGAT
>JAFAED010000355.1 GCA_023424275.1 Pseudomonadota bacterium
ATCGTCGCGGGCAAGCTCGCGCTTCGCACCGGCCTCTCTTACCGCCGCGACGGCGGCTATGTCGACGCCGAGCCGGGCGATGTCGTGACCATCGTGCGATCGAGCACGCCGCAGCCGCTCTACACGCCGCTCCGCCGCCCGTCGCTGACCACCCGGGCGGACAAGGACATCAACTTTTCCGACACCTGGGCTGCGCGCGCCTCGCTGGAATGGCAGCCCGACGAGAGCTGGTCGATCCGTCCGCAGATCTTCCACCAATTTTATGAGCAGGCCGACAATTCGCACTTCTTCCTCGGCCGCGAGGGCTTTGTGTCATCGTTCCGCATCGAGCAGCCCTCGACCGACGAAGCGACGATCTACAGCCTCAACATCGAGAAGGATCTCGGCGGCGTCCAGCTGACGTCGCTGACAGCCCAGTTCGACCGTCACTTCACCTTCGTGCGCGACTACAGCTACTTCGTGTCGAGCCTGTTCGGCCAGGTTCCCGGCCTCAATGCGCTCGAACCCCTCGTCTATCCCCTCGTCGGCTACAATCTCTCCGACAGCCGCACCTCAACGTTCAGCCAGGAAGTGCGTCTGGCATCCAACAATCCCGACGCGCGCTTCAAATGGACCATCGGCGGCTATTATTCTAACCAGGACGACCGCCTCGTGCAGACGCTCGACGAGCCCGGCACCGAGTTGGTGTTCGGGACCAGCCAGCTCTTCTTCGGCGACACCTTCACCAACATGAAGCAATATGCGCTGTTCGGCGAGGCAAGCTTGGAAGTGGTGCCGAACCTTGAAGTCTCGGCGGGTGTTCGTGTGTTCGAGATCAAGCAGGTCGTCGACGCGATCAACGACGGCCCGCTCTTTGGCCCGCGCGCTGAGGTCGTTGGACGCAAGAGCAAGGAAAATGGCGTCAATCCCAAGTTCGGCCTGTCGTACAAGCTGACCGCGGACAATCTGCTTTTCGCCTCGGCTGCCAAGGGCTTCCGTCCCGGCGGGCCGAACCGCTATCCGATCAACCCCGTTACCTGCGGCACGTCGCTCGCAGAAGTCGGGCTGACCGAAGCGCCCGACAGCTTCGAATCCGACAGCCTTTGGACTTATGAAGTCGGCACCAAGAACCAGTTCGGCGATGGCCGGGCGACGCTCAACGCGTCGGCCTATCTCACCCAGTGGGACGATATCCAGCAGTCGATCAGCCTGAGCTGCGGTTTCGGTTTCAGCACAAACGTCGGCAGGGCCGAGGTCAAGGGCTTCGAACTCGAGGGTCGTTTCGAACTCGCGCGTGGTTTCGAGATCGGCGGGACCGCGGCTTATACCGATACCGAGATCACCGAGACCGCGCTCGGTATCGCGGGTCTCGAAGGCGACCCGATTCCTCTCGTACCCAAATGGGCTGCGACCGCCTACGCGGCCTTCTCGACCGAGATGGGGAATGGCTGGGATCTTCGATTGCGCGGCGAATATCAGTATCAGGGCAAGGCGCTCTATGATTTCAACGACACGGTGACGGTCATCTACCCCGGCGCCGTCCCGGGCCCGGCCATCGCCAACCCCGGCGAGTTCCAGGAAAGCTTCGAGGTCGTCAATCTCTCCGCCGGCATCGGCAAGGGTGGGACGAGCGTGCGCCTCTATGCGAACAATCTGTTCGACGTCCGGCCGCTCCTCGATGTCGATTATGTGACCGGCAGCGACCGCGCCCGGACGATCCGCCCGCGCGCGATTGGTATCGAATTGCGCCAGAGTTTCTAGTCGCCGACTGGCTGCGCGGCGTCACGGGACATCGCGGCGCCGTCTCGTCGAGGCCGAGTTAGGCTGGCGCTCTGGCCGAAGATTACTCGTTTGCACGGCAATCGTCGGAAGCGGAAGATCAATATAGACGCCGGCCTTTTGCCCGCCATTCCATCTGGAGCTTGACCCATGAAATTGTCGCCGCAACTTCTGAAAGAATATCAGGAAAATGGTTTCCTGATCCTCCGCGAGCTCTTTTCGGCGGAAGAAATCGCCAGCATTCGCGCGGCTATGGAGCGTGTCTTCGGCGAGGAGGATGACGCAAATATCCGCGAGAAGAAGAGTGGCGTCGTGCGGACGGCAATGGGGCTCCACCTTCGCGATGCCCTGTTCGAAAAGCTCGTTCGTCATCCGCGCCTCGTCGAGCCCGCGCAGCAGATCGCGGGCGAGGACCTTTACGTCCAGCAGGTGAAGATCAATGTAAAGGCGGCCTTCGAGGGCGAGCAGTGGCAGTGGCACCAGGATTTCTCGACGCACCACAATGATGATGGCGTGCCCGAACCGCTTGCGCTCAATCTCCACATCTTCCTCGACGATGTGAACGAATTCAACGGCCCGCTCTATTTCTTCAAGGGATCGCAGAAATTCGGCAGCGTCGCGACTCTCCACGACACCGAGTCGACGAGCTATGCGCTGTGGGTCGTCGAGCCCGAGAAGGTGAAAGAGGTCTCCGAGAGCTGCGAGCTCGTATCCGCCACGGGCAAGGCAGGCACCGCGCTCATTTTCGGCGACTGCCTCGTCCACGGTTCGCCGCCGAACATGTCGCCTTGGAATCGCGCGATCTTCTCGCTGATCCTGAATCCTGTGGACAACGCCTATACGACCGAAAGCCGGAAGGATCACCACCACCACCGCGACCTCACCCCAGTGCAGGCGCTCGGCGACGACTGCCTTCTCGAAATGGCCGGCTAAGACGGGAAATCCACGGTGCTCCTTGCAACTGGCCGCGCGCCTTGCGCGCGGCCGATCTTTGAATGGACGACATGATGACGAAATTGGCGCGGCGTGACTGGATGGATAGGGATTGCGAGGATATTGTCCAGCGCGTCGCGGGTATGGTTGCCGGATCATCTTCCGACGCGATCGATCGCCGCCTCACCGATCTCGTCAATGAGAACCGCCGCATCCATGAAGTGGAATCGATCAATCTCAATCCCGCCACCAATGTGATGAATCCGCGCGCCGAGAGCCTGTTGGCCTCGGGGCTGGGATCGCGCCCGTCGCTCGGGCATCCGGGCGCCAAATATGAAATGGGCCTCGAGGCCATCGAGCAGATCGAGGCGCTGACGGCGGAGCTTGCCGCGGAAGTCTTCGGCGCGCGCTATGCCGAGTTCAGGCTCGCGTCGGGCGCAATGGCGAACCTCTACAGCTTCATGGCGACCTGCAAGC
>JAFAED010000358.1 GCA_023424275.1 Pseudomonadota bacterium
CGCGTCGAACACACTCGCCCCGATCGCCAGCGGGATCAGGTTGAGCGCGGTCGCGACACGCAAGACCTGCGCATAGGCGGGATCGACCGCGTCGAGTCCCTCGGCCGCGTTGAGCGCGTCGGGCGCAAAGGGATCGGTCGGATGCACGGTCGGGGTGTCGGTCATGTTCCTCCGTTAGTCGTTTGGGCCATCAGGGCACAACCACATTGAAGCGCGGATCGGCGGGCGGGTGCAGCGCGAACCACGACAGGAATGCCATGCGGTCGCCGTCGATCTTGATCGCGCCCGACTGGATCAGCGCGGGGAATTGCGCGCGGCCCATCATCGCCTCGTCGAGCGTCTTGCGGTCGATCGTCACCGTCGCGGTCGGCGCCGGATCGGTCACGCCATAGCGCGGGAATTCGACCCCGCCGCCGACGACGACCGCTACCGTTTCCTTGCTGTCGGGCAGCACGAACTGGAATGTCCCTTTGACCGTGCTCCCCTTCGCCGCGTCGAAGCGCGTCGCAAGCGCATCGAAAAACACCGCGGTCGGGATTGCGCTCACGAAGCTGCGGCTCTGCCCGTTGCTCGTCACCGCCTCGACCGCATTGCCGCGCAGGCTCGCCGCACCGGCGAGATAATAGTTCCGCCACGCCCCCGATTCGGCCTGATAGCCCATCTGATCGTACGCCGACGCCAGCGCCGCGCGCGCCTCCTTATTGTCGGGCTGCGCGAAGACGAGCTTGTTGAGCAGTTCGGCCGCCCAGCGATAATCGCCCGCCTGCAACGCCGCGCGCCCCGCCGCGAGCAGCTTGTCCGCCCCGCCTGCGAGCGCGACATATTTGGGCGCCGATTGCTCGGGTGGCAGCGGGTTGAAATTCGCCGGATTGCCGTCCCACCAGCCGAAATAGCGCTGATAGACCGCCTTCATGTCGTGGTTGAGCGTGCCATAATAGCCGCGCGTCGCGAAATCCTTGCCCTGCACCGGTGCCTCGGCGGTCTGATCGGCAAGCTCGTGCAGCGTCGCGCCGCGATTCGCGAGGAACAGCGTGCGGTCGTGGACGTAACGATAGGCATCGCGCTGGTTCGCGAGCAGCGACGACACCTCGCCCGCGCCCCATGTCGGCCAATGGTGCGACGCCATCGCGACCTCGGCGGCGCCGCCCCATTTCAGCAGCATCGCGTCGATCACCTTCGACCAGTGCAGCGCGTCGCGCACCTGCGCCCCGCGCAGCGTCAGCACATTGTGCAGCGTGTGCGTCACGACCTCGGTCGTGTGCAAAGCCTTGTAAGCGGGGATGTAGAAGACGAATTCGGACGGCGCCTCGGTGCTGCCCGCATCGAGGAAGTCGAACGCCAGCCCGTCGATCGTCAGCGTCCCGCCCTTTTCGCTTAACGTCTCGGTCGGCTCCATATAGCCGACGGTGCCCGACGACAGCTTCGGGCCCAGCCCGGTGTCGACCTGTCCCGTCTCGCCCGGCGGCAGGATCGCGCCGAACATATAGAGCGCGCGCCGCCCCATCGCCCCGCCGGCGAGGACATTTTCCGAGGTTGCTTCCTCCGAAAAGCCGTGCGGGGCGATGATGCGGATTTTCTCGGCCTTGACCTGTTCGGGGGTTACGATGCCCCCGACGCCGCCGAAATGGTCGCTGTGGCTGTGGCTGAAAATCACCGCCTTGATCGGCAGCTTGCCACTCTTCGCCTCGACCGTATCGGCGAACAATTTCCAGCTCGCCGCCGCGGCTTCCTCGGACAGCAGGGGATCGACGACGATCCATCCCGTTTTGCCACGAATGATCGTCATCACCGAAATATCGTAACCGCGCACCTGCCAGATCTTGCCCGGCACAACCTCGAACAATCCGTGCACCGCATTCAGCCGCGCCTGCCGCCACAGCGACGGGTTCACCGTATCGGGCGCCTCGGCCTTGTTCAGAAATTCATAGGGTCGCCGGTCCCACACAAGCTTGCCGTCGGCCGTCTGGATCACTCCGCCAGGAATTTCGGCAAGCTTGCCGCGCATCACATTGGCCTCGTCGCGCGGATCGTCCAGCGGCAGGCGCTTCGCGATTTCGGCCTGTGCGGTACGCGTCGCCTCGCTCGCGGCGTCCTGCGCGGTCGCGGTGAAGGGCAGGCTGCTCGCAAGCAGCAGGGCGGTCAGTCGGCGCATGTCATCTCTCCCCCATTTATCGGGGCAGCTTGCGCCGCGTGCCGGGGCTTGGCAAGCATCGGCGCATGACCGACGCGCCGCACCTCCTCATCGCCTGGCACAGCCGCACCGGCGGCAGCGCGGCGCTCGCGCGCGCGGCGGCCGAGGGGGCGGGGAGTGCCAGGCTCATCGCAGCGGATGAGGTCGCGCCGGAAATGCTGCTGGCCGCGGGCGGCTATCTGTTCGTGGCGCCTGAAAATCTCGCCGCGCTGTCGGGCGCGATGAAGGAGATGTTCGACCGCTGTTACTACCCCTGTCTCGGCAAGCTCGAAGGGCGCCCCTATGCGACGATCATCTGTGCGGGGTCGGACGGCGAGAACGCCCAGCGCCAGCTCGACCGGATCGCGACGGGTTGGCGGCTGAAACGCGTCGCCGATCCGGTGATCGTCAACACCGCCGCGCAGACCCCCGAAGCGATCCTCGCGCCCAAGACGATCGCCGCCGCGCGGCTGGACGAAGCGCGCGATCTGGGCGCGGCGCTTGCGGAAGGGTTGGCGGCCGGGATTTTCTGACATGTGCATCATCGGCCCTCACTGTATTGCATAAGTAATACGGTGAATATCGCGGGTCAAGCGCGCGATATTTCCTCTTCCACACCAGCAACGCGGATGGAAATGTCCCCGATCGGGGCACCGTCGCATGACGTCATCGGCCTCGGCTCGCCGCACAATGCGCTCCAATTACCGGCACTGGCACCCCTCTTGCGGGGTCTGTTCATCTGCCAGAAAGCTTTTCCCGAACAGGCGGGGGGCGATCTGCGGGGCGGCTGATCTAATAAGGAGTAGGGTAATGGGCGCCGTTTCCAAAAGTCCAAAAATCTTGTTGCTGGTGGCCTTGCTTGCCGGGACAGCAACGAGCGGCTTCGCCGCACAGGCGCAGGACGCTGCGCAATCGGAAGACACCACGCAGGCACAGGACGCATCGAACGGTGACGTCATGACCACCGTCTATGGTCAACTGCCTACCCCCGACCAGATGACCAAGGGACCCAAGGTCGAAGGTATCATCGCAAAGCGCAGCGACGGCCGTATCCATGTCGTCACCGCCGATGGCGCCACCCAGAGCGTCGCCATCGCCGAATATACCAAGATCAAGTCGAGCGGCGGCTTCCTTGGCCTCAGCAGCAACAAACTCGCCGCGGGTTCGCTGCTCAACGGCCTGCCGGTGACGATCGACACCTATCAGTGGGACGGCGGTCTCGTCGCCAACCAGGTCGCGCTCAAGAATAAGGATCTGCGCACCGCGTCGATGATCTACACCGGCACGGACCAGCGCTTTGCCGAACAGACCGCCGCAACCGAGGCGCTGCGCGGCCGCGTCGGCGATATCGACCAATATAATGTCAAGGCGACGACCAACGTCAATTTCGACACCGGCAAGGCCGTGCTGTCCGAACAGGCAAAGGCCGATCTGTGCGCCGCCGCCAACCAGGCGAACAGCACCGAGAATGCGCTGATCCTCGTCGTCGGCTACACCGATTCGACGGGCAGCCAGGAACTCAACCAGACGCTCAGCGAAAAGCGCGCCAGCGGCGTCGTGAACTATCTCCAGCAGGCGTGCGGCTGGAAACCCTACCGCATGCTGACCCCGACGGGCATGGCCGAAGCCGATCCGGCGGCCGACAATACGACGCCCGAAGGCAAGGCGCAGAACCGCCGCGTCGCGGTGAACATCCTCGTCAGCAAGGCTGTCGACGGAATCTAGGACTCTGCGGGGCGGGCTTCGGCTCGCCCCGCCGTTCCTGTCGGGATTCCGCGGGCGATCCAATCGCGATCGCCGGCTTTGGGGTGGAAGCTGCCGTTCGCTGCTCATATGTGAACCCCGGCGAAAGCCGGGGCCCATCTCCCCGCGGCGCAACTGGGCCCCGGCTTTCGCCGGGGTTCACAGCCCTATGGCTGCTCCTCTCTCTCCGTCATCCCGGGCCTGACCCGGGATCCGCCTTTTCTTCAAGAAGGCAGGACCCGGATCACGTCCGGGGTGACGATCATGGATGGGGCCGTTTCGGCTCGAAACCGGTCAATGCGCGCGATGTTCGCCCTTGACCCAGCGCACCGTGCCCGACGAGGCGCGCATCACGACGGTCTCGGTGGTCATCACGCCGTCGCGGCGGCGCTTGACGCCGCGCAGCAGCGAACCGTCGGTCACGCCCGTCGCGGCAAAGATCACGTCGCCCTTGGCAAGATCCTCGAGGTCATAGACGCGGTCGAGATCGTCGATGCCCCATTTCTTTGCGCGCAGCCGTTCGTCGTCGTTGCGGAACAGAAGGCGGCCCTTGAACTGGCCGCCGACGCAGCGCAGCGCCGCCGCTGCGAGCACGCCCTCGGGCGCGCCGCCCGATCCCATATAGATGTCGATGTTCGTTTCGGGGTTGGTCGTTGCAATCACGCCCGCGACGTCGCCGTCGGGGATCAGCGCGACGCCGCAGCCGATTGCGCGCAGTTCGCTGATGATCGCCTCGTGGCGCGGGCGGTCGAGGACGCAGACGATGATCTGTTCGGGCTTGCAACCCTTTTCGCGCGCGACGGCTTCGACATTCTCGCGCACGCTATTGTCGAAATTGACGATGCCCGGCGAATAGCCCGCGCCGACCGCCAGCTTGTCCATATAGACGTCGGGGGCGTTGAGCAGGCAGCCTTCCTCGGCGATTGCCAGCACCGCGAGCGCATTGGGGCCGGCCTTGGCGGTGATCGTCGTGCCTTCCAGCGGGTCGACCGCGATGTCGATCTTCGGGCCCTTGCCCGGCGCGTTGCCGACCTTTTCGCCGATATAGAGCATCGGCGCCTCGTCGCGCTCGCCTTCGCCGATGACGATCGTGCCGTCCATATAGAGCGTGTTGAACGCGGTCCGCATCGCCTCGACGGCGGCGGCATCGGCGGCCTTTTCGTCGCCCCGGCCGATCAGCTTGGCGGCGGCGATCGCCGCGGCTTCGGTGACGCGCACCATTTCAAGCACGAGTACCCGGTCGAGGTTGCTGCCGGTATCCGTCATTTTCGCACTCTCCGTCTTTGATCTTGCCTTGGCGCCCCGCTCGGGCATGGTGCGCGCCATATGGTCGACCGCGCCGCTTGTCGAGGATACTTCGCCCGATTCGGGGCCGCTGTCGCTTTGTCGTGCGTCATTGCGGTGACAGCGCAGGCGCAGATGCAGGGGCCGCCCGCGCCGCCGCCGCCACGCGATGCCGAAAGTGCGGCGGCGAAGGCGAAGGAAATGGTCGACCCGATCAAGCGCTGCAAACCTGCCGACGACGGTTCGATCACCGTCTGCGGCACCGATACCGAACGGCATCGCCTGTCGCCCGAACTGCGCGCCATCGCCGGCGTCGGGCGCTCGACGAAGAATGGCATTCCCGATGCGCCGAAACTCAATCCGACGCCGCTCGACAAATTGCCGCACAATTGGATATCGCTCGGGGGGCGCTACAAGCCGGGTCCCGAATATAATGCGCAATTCGAGGAGATGAAGCGCGCGACCGATCCCGAAACCGGCACGCCGGCGCCGCCCGAGGAAGAGCCCGAGCTTTAGGCCCTGATCTCCAGGCCCTGATCTCTAGGCGAAGACTTCGGCCGCCGCGACCGCGGGTTCGCCGGCGCGATAGAGGCCCGCGGGGATCAGGATCTGCCCCAGGAAATAAAGGGTGAAGAGAAGGATCCAGCCAAAGCTCATCAGCGTTTCGATAGCGCTGCCCGGCGCGTTGTTCAGGATCACTGCGCCGTGCAGGACGAACAGGGCCGCCCCCGCAATCCCGAACAGCGCGCCATAGAGCAGGTAAAAGCCGAACAGGCGCCACTGCGCGCTCCGCGTCCGCCGCCACGACTGGATGAAGGGCGATACGGGTTCCAGCGATCCGCGCTCGCCCATGATCGCCCCGGCAAGGCAAAGGCGCGCGCCGACCCAGCTGCCGACGAGCGAAAACAGCAGGCGATAGATTTCGACTCCGATGGCGAACGCGCCCCCGCCGCCGCCCGACATCAGTTCGCGTCCGAGCAGGAAGAGCGGAAGCACGGCGATCAGGCCGAACCCGATTGCCACCACCATGTTGGCGAACAGATAGGCGACGCCCGCGACCATCCCGTACATGATTTCGGAAATATAGCCTTCGCGCAGGTCGGCCAGGATGCCGTTCCATGCCGCGAGCATCGCGCCCGCGACGATCACCGCGACGATGCCCAGCAGATATAGCGGCCCGGTGATCGATCCGCCGACCCGGTACGACCAGGGATCGGACATGATCGCCATCACGGTGCGCAGGCTGAAGATCGGCTCGCTCGACAGCAGGAGGAAGGGGACGATCACGCCGAGCGCGACATAGGCGCCCAGCATGTTGCGATGTTCGCCCGCCATTGCCCATGCTTCGGCCAGCCCGCGCCTGATGACGATATCCATGATGCACCCCCCGTTGTTCCCCGTCACCGGGGTAACAGCGGCGCGCGCGATTTCAAGCGGCTGTTAGAGTGCCAGGATGGGCATGTGCATCGGCGCGCCGATGACATGGTCCGACGCCGCGAGGACGCCGAGCGCCGCAGCGATCGTGCTGGCCGGCCCTTCGTGGGTGACGAGCACGATCACGACGCCGCTGCCATCCTCGCTGCCGCGCTGGATCAGGCTTTCGATCGAGACGCCGGCATCGCGCATCGCCGTCGCGATCTCGGCGAGCACGCCGATGCGGTCCTCGACGATCAGGCGGACATAATGTTTGCCGACGCGCGCGCCGGCGTCGGCGGCGGGGGCGGCATCGAGCGCGTCGACGGGCATCGCAAAGGCGGGGCCATATTCGTCGCGTGCGATGTCGATGATGTCGGCGACGATCGCCGACGCGGTCGGTCCCGCGCCCGCACCCGCGCCCTCGAAGAACAGGCGCCCGACGAAATTGCCCTCGGCGACGACCGCGTTCAATGCGCCGGGCACATAGGCAAGCGGATGGTCGGCGGGCACCAGGCATGGCTGGACATGCTGGTAGAGCCCCCCGCCTTCGTTGGCGCCGTCGCGCTCGGCCATGCCGATCAGGCGGACGCGGTGGCCCAGCGCCTCGGCCTCGCGGATGTCGGCGGCGATCAGGCCCCGGATGCCGTTCGCGGTCACCGCGCCAATGTCGAGCTTCGTCCCGAAGCAGAGCGCGGCGAGGATCGACAGCTTGTGCGCGGCGTCGATCCCGTCGACGTCGAAGGTCGGGTCGGCTTCGGCATAGCCTTCGGCCTGCGCCGCCGACAGCGCATCGGCAAAGCTCGCGCCGTTTCGCTCCATCTGGGTCAGGATATAATTGCAGGTGCCGTTGAGGATGCCATAGACGCGCGCAATCTCGTTCGCCGACGCGCCCTCGCGGATCGCCTTGATGACGGGGATGCCGCCCGCGACCGCGGCCTCATATTTCAGCGGCGTGTCTTTCTCTTCGGCCAGCCGGGCGAGCGCGAGGCCGTGATGCGCGATCATTGCCTTGTTCGCGGTGACCAGCGCCTTGCCCGCGCCGAGCGTGTGACGCGCGAGCGTCAGCGCCGGGCCGTCGGCGCCGCCGATCATCTCGACGACGACATCGACATCGTCGGCCGCGACGAGCGCGTCCATATCGTCTTCCCAGCGATAGGGCGACAGGTCGATGCCGCGATCCTTGTGCCGGTCGCGCGCCGACAGCGCGACGATCTCGATCGGCCGCCCGGCGCGCCGCGCGATCAGGTCGCGGTTCGCCTCGAGCAGCCGGATAACCCCGCCGCCGACGACGCCAATACCCGCCAGCGCGACACGCAGCGGCGGGCGAGGGGCGGTGGGGGCGATATGGGGCGACATGGGGATAACTCCGCGTAAGGTGCGGAGCCGCGCCCCGCCGTTGCGAGCGCCCTATCGGCTTTTCTCGCCGAAACAAGCCCGCCGCGCCTTATGCGTGCCGAAGCTGAACTTTATCCGGTGCCGCTGCCGGCATCAGCCGGGAAAGCGGGTCAACCCGCCGGCGGCTTGCGCGTGCGGGTGCAGTCGCCGAGCGCGCCCAGGATGACGCCATAGTCCGCCGCCGCCTTGCGGCGATCCTCGGGCGCGGTGCCCGCAAGCTTGTTGAGCGGAAGCTGGCGCGGCAGGCCGCACGCGAGGCGGTACCAGGCGAGCGTGTTGCGCTGCGGCACCGCAGCCGATCCGTCGACGATCTCGCCGAACGCGGCCGCCCATCGCCGCGAGCCGTCGGCGGCGGTCAGGATGGTCAGCGACACCGGTTCGCCCGTCCTGGTGTCGAGGAAGAGCTGCGTCTCGCCTTCGCCGGGCAAAGTGCCTGGAACGTGGAAGCCGTTCGCGATTCCGGTGATCGCGGGCGGCGCGCCCGGCTTGACGAGTTCGGTCAATATGGCGCGCAACTGCGCCTCGGTCGCGGGATCCCAGGGGAGCTGGGCGTCGGGTGCGATCAGCCGGACGCTGCCGGTGTTGCTGCTTCCCGCGGCGGCGCCTGCGACGGGGCGAGCGAATAGCAGGACCGGCTGCTTTTTCTTCAGCTTCGGCGGTTTGCCCTTCGCGTCGAGCGGCAGGTCGACGAGGTAGGAGATTCGCGCGGCGAGCGGCCCGGCGCCGCGAATCAGGCTGACGACATCGGCCTCGACATAGAATCGGGCATGGCCCGCCGCGACTCCGGGTGCGCGGTCGGCTTTCAGCGCGGTGGCCTTGTATAGGCGCGCATGCAGCGCAATGGGTGCCGCGGTCGCAAGGTCGGCGATGTCGGCATAGCTGTACGGGCTGGCCGCGGCGGGCGCTGTCGCCGGCTGCATTGCAGAAACGCTAGGGATTCCAAGGCTAAGAACGAAAATCCCAGCGATGGCGGCGGGGTGGGGGAGGCGCATGATCGATCCACTTTCCGTCATATATGACACCGTTATCGGCGCCTGAATCCCTATCATGGGACATGGCACATTAACCGCTGATAAAGGGTTTGCGAATGTGCCGCCACCGCGATAGGACGGGCCGCGAAGCGTACGGCAAAACATAATAAGCCGAACGTAGCGCCGTCGGGTCTCGCAGAACGCATCGGAAATCATCCGGGCATTTGGCAACCGAACCCGCCGGCAGGGAATTGGTGTCAGGATGATCTAGCAAGGAGCGTCGTCCCTGAATGGCTTATGGTGATAATGTCGACCCTAAAAACAGGGTAGTGGCGATTGTCTTGGTTGGTCTGCTCACGGCAGTTCTGGGCTACGGCCTGGTGAACGGCCTGAATATCAGTATCGTCAAGAAACTCGCCGAGAAATTGGATGTGGTGGACGTCGAAGAGCCGCCGCCGCCGGAGGAACCCCCGCCGCCGCCGCCGGACAACAAGTTGCCGCCGCCGCCGCCGGTCGTGACTCCGCCGTCGCCGATTCCGCCGCCGGTCACGACCAATACGGTCCAGTCGGTGCCGAAGGCGCCGCCGACTCCGCCCCCGCCCGTCTACACGCCGCCGGCACCCCCGGCGCCGCCGCCGACGCCGGACCTCAGTGCCGCCGGTACGCCGAAAGGCAACCCGGGCCGCTGGGCGACGAACGACGACTATCCGGCACGCGCCATGCGCGAAGAGCGTGAAGGTACGACGGGTTTCCGCGTGACCTATGGCGCCGATGGCCGCATCACTTCGTGCGACATCACGGCTTCGAGCGGCCATGCCGACCTCGATGCCGAAACGTGCAAGCTCATCACGCGCCGTGGCCGGTTCAATCCCGGCAAGGACCGCGCGGGCAACCCCACGGGTGGCAGCTACACTAATCGTATCCGTTGGACGATTCCGCGCTGATCCAGCGCCAGGATATCTGTTTTCGACTTTATCGAATAATTTGAGAGGGAATTTCCTATTATGTTTAATCTGATCGCAAATGCCGCCGCTGCGGCGCCGGCCGCCGCTCACGAAGCAGGCCTCAGCCTGATGCCCGCTTCGATGTGCGTGAAGGAAGAGGGCACGAACCCCTATGGTCTCGTCCCCGCGCTGTGCGAAGGCGGTATCGTCTCGCAGCTCACCTTCCTCATCCTGCTGATCATGTTCGTCGGCACGCTCTACATCCTGTTCACCAAGCTGTTCGAACAGAATAAGGTGATGAACCAGGGCAAGGCCGTCGACGCCAACTTCTGGCGCGCTCCGACGCTCGCCGACGGTGCAGCGAAGCTCGAAAAGAACAGCGCCTATCGCCAGGTCGTCGAAGACGGTCTGCGTGCCAACGAAGAGCATAACAAGCTGACCGACCCCGTCGAAGCCCACGACTGGATGCACGGCACGCTCGAGCGTTCGCAGAACCACATCAACTCGAAGCTGAACTCGGGCCTCGCGTTCCTCGCGACCGTCGGTTCGACCGCTCCGTTCGTCGGTCTGTTCGGTACCGTTATCGGTATTCTTCGCGCCCTCGTGAAGATCGGTGCATCGGGTCAGGCGTCGATCGACACCGTCGCCGGTCCGGTCGGTGAAGCTCTGATCATGACCGCCATCGGTCTGATCGTGGCCGTTCCCGCGGTTCTCGCGTTCAACTGGCTCCAGAGCCGCAACAAGGCGATCGCCCGCCGTCTGTCGACCTTCTCGAACGACGTTCTCGGTTCGATCATGTCGAACGGCCAGGTGAAGCCGGCTTCGATCGCTCCGGCGAAGGCTGCTGCTCCGGCCGCGGCACCGAAGAAGGCCTGATAGGTCTGCTGGATCTCCGCCTCGTCGCCATGTGGCGACAGGGCGGGGTCCGCTGGACAGGGACGGTTTGCCCCGGCACGCCCTCCCGATGTCCGTGACAGAAATTTTGTGACAGGATGCTAATCCTATGGCGATGAGTGTAGGCGACAAGGGGGGCGAAGACGCCCCGATGTCCGAAATCAACACGACTCCGCTCGTGGACATCATGCTTGTGTTGCTCATCATCTTCCTCATCACGGTTCCCGTGGTGTTGGAGACGGTGAACCTGAAACTGCCCGACGTGGCGTTTGAGGTGACGACGACGAAGCCTGAGAATGTGCTGCTCTCGATCCGTTCGGCTGATACCGACGGCGATGGCGAGCCGAACCCCGAGAGCACGGCGTGTGAAGTATATTGGGGTCAGACCCCGGTGGATTCCAAGCAACTGCTGGAACGTGGACAGAAGAAGCTCGAGCAGCTGCTCGAGGATATCGGCGGTCCGCAGAACATCACCGAGGAAAACTTCCCCGAAGTGCACATCCGCGGCGACGTCAACACGCCGTACCAGTGCATCGGTGGCGTGATCTACACGATGCAATATGCCGGCTTCCAGAAGATCGGGTTCATTTCGGAACCGGCTCCTGGTTCGGGTACGGTGGGCCGCCTGTAAGGGCGCGCTCCGTTTAGGAACGAAGGAATAATCGCATGTCCATGGCAGTTGGAGATCGGGACGAAAATGAACCGATGATGGACATGAACACGACGCCGCTTATCGACGTCATGCTCGTGCTCCTCATCATGTTCATCATCACCATCCCGGTCCAGACCCACGCGGTGAAGATCGATCTGCCGGTCCCGACGGACAGCCAGAGCAATGTCGACCCCGAAAAGAACAAGGTGATGATCGATCCCGCCGGGACGATCACCTGGAACGGTTCGCCGGTCGATCTCGCTCAGCTGGCGCAGTATCTGGAACAGACCAAGGCTCTGCCGGTCGAACCCGAACTGCAGGTCCAGCCCGACCCCTATGCACGCTATATCGTCGTCGACAATGTCATGGCGGTGATCAAGCGCAGCGGCGTCGGCAAGCTGGGCTTCGTCGGCAACGAGCAATACGCCCGCGTTTTCTGATCTTCGATCAGGGCCGTCAGGCAAAAAATATGGGGCCGCGAAGCAATTCGCGGCCTTTTTTTGCAGGGGCGATCCGTGGCGAAGGGGCCTAACGACCGATTGCGGATATTCTCCGGCACACGCCAAATGCGGCTGAACGGCTCACTCGGCCGAGGCGTTCTTCACACGCCGTACCATGATCATCTTGTCGACGACTATCTCGTGGTCAAATTCACCGAAATGCCCGTAACGCCCGCGTTTAGATGTTCGGCGCCCGATAAACTCGACCTCATAGACATCGCCGTTGTAGCTACCGACCTCGACATCCTTGTCGGGCTCGGACAGCCATATGCTGTCTCCCGGGTTTTCAAAGGAACAGGCGTTCGCGGGAGAGGGGCAGAATCTGGAGTCCTCAAACCCCTTTTGCCATAAGCCTTTCCATCGCTGTCTTGGCGCCATCTCGAAACACTGGTCGGTGCGTTCCGGCATGGCTTCGATGCCACCATATCGAATAATCTCAAGACACTGATCGGTAATTCCCGGAAGCTCCTGCCGAATTTCGCGGACGGTTTCTTCCGACACGACAGCGCGACGATTATCGCACGCCCTTCCCGCGATCAAAATTACCGGGATGAGCATGATCAGACCAAGCCGCATGTCCATGACATGGCAAGAAGTTCGCTACGCGCCCATCTTTTTCTTCAATGTCAGGCGCGGGCGGTTCACAATTCCGAAGCCGACTTATCCCCTTGGAACTGGTGGCGATTACTGGCATCACCGGCGAACCGGGATCGGAATGCGCCATGGCGGCGTTCTGATTCCAGTCCGGATCAAAGGGAGCAGCAAGATGACGATGGGTTCGCACCGCAAACAGGCCATGACCGGGGGCCTCGTCCTGATCGGCGCGCTCGCGCTCGCCGGCTGCGCGGGCATGGGCAAGAAGGACCCAGCAAGCAATCTTCCGGTTCCCGACGCCTATGCCGAACTGACCGATGCGCGCGGCGCCGATCGCGGCCGCGTCGATATTTTCAAGGATGGCAGCGGGCTGCGGCTCGAGGTCGTCGCGCGCGGTTTCAGCGCCGGCACCTATGGCATGCACGTCCACGCCGTCGGCCGCTGCGATGCGCCCAAATATACGACCGCCGGTCCGCACTGGAACCCGACGGGCGCGCAGCACGGCCGCGACAATCCGATGGGGGCGCATCATGGCGATATGCCCAACCTCGTGATCGAGCCCGATACGATCGGCCGCGCGACGCTGCAG
>JAFAED010000456.1 GCA_023424275.1 Pseudomonadota bacterium
ATCCGAGTTGGCGCTCGATGCGCAGGCGCAGCGGCGCGCCATTGGCGATCGGCAACAGCGCATCGTTGAGCGCCCAGGCCATGACCGTCTGCGGATGCAACGCATCGATCATATCGCAGCTCTCATAATAAAGGTCGCCGCCGATCCGGTCTGCACAGCGAAAAACGATATAGCGCGCGCTGTCCTTCACCCGCGCGGCGGCGAGAATCCGGCCGAGCTGCGGCCCCGTCCACTGTCCGATCGCACTCCAGCCCTCCACGCAGTCATGCCGCGTAATCTGCGTGCGTTGCGGCATCGCGCGAATATCGGCCATCGACAGCGACAGCGGCCGTGCGACAAGGCCGGTGACCTGCACGCGCCAGTCCGCAAAGCCCGAAGCCGCGTGGGCGGCATAGACGTCGCCCGGCGGCAGCTTTGTCCCGTTCGAACGGAAGGTCGGCGACAGATCGGCGCGGGTGAACTCGCGAGCGAGCGCGCCGCGATCCATCAGCGCGCGCTGGCTGGCGCGGTTCATCTCTTCGCCCATCGACAATATCTTGCGAACCGCCGGCGCCTCGTTGATCGCGTCGCAGCCCGAAAGCAGCGGCAAGGTCCCGGCTGCAGCCACAAACCCGCCGGCGCGCGCGATCAATTGGCGGCGCGGCAGAACGATCCCGCTCATGCCACTTCGTCCTTTTCGGGCGGCAGGCGAAACCAGCCGGTGACCATCGAGCGGATTTCGTTCACCGGCCCGGCGAGCAGCACCATGAGGATATGGACGACGAAGAAAGCGACCAGCGACCAGGCCGCGAGGAAGTGTATCGAGCGCGCCGACTGGCGCCCGCCGAACAGGTCGAGCAGCCATGGCGCCGACGCATTCATTCCCGGCGACATGGTAAGTCCCGTCGCGATCATCAGGGGGAGCAGCACAAAGATGACGCCGATGTAGCTCAGTTTCTGCAGGATGCCGTAGCGCGCCGCCGCCTCTCCCCTCGGGAAGCGCAGCCGCGCGTGATCCTTCACATCCTGCCAGATATGGCGCGGCGACCATTCGGCGCGGCGGACGTGCAAGTCCCTCTTCAGATGCCCGCCGACGAGGCTCCACAGCATATAGAGCGTCAGGCTGACCGCGAGCACCCACGCGAACAGCAAATGCCAGCGGCGCCCATCGGCGAGACTGTAGGTGGTCGGGATCGTCGCCCAGCCAGGGAAGGCCCAGGTTTGTTGCTGTCCCGCAGCGTCGGTCCAGCGGCCGAGCACCCCGGTCGTCTCGATCCGCGTGTCCCCAATACGTACAAAACCCGTCTTCGGGGTCGAACCGACCGCAAGCCAGGCATAATCGGGGTTCGCACCATATTGCCCCCAATAGAGGCGGGGGTGCGCGTTAAAGATCATCAGCCCGCTCATCAGCAGGACGAGCAGGGTGATGGCATTCACCCAATGCCAGATGCGCACGGGCAGCCGGTGGCGATAGACGCGCACCGGCTCCGGCTTTTCGGGAACGACGGGAATTTCAGCCTCGGCCATGATCCCCGGTTCGCTCCTTTGCTGCTTTCGGTTACGCGACGGCCTTTGCGGCATATTCCTCGCGGTAGCGGGTGCGCAAGCTGACCTTGTCGATCTTTTCGCTGCCAAGCTTGGGCAGCGCGTCGTTCGACATCCACATCTGGCACGGCACCTTATAGGGTGCGAGCCGCGCGCCGAGGAAGGCGACCAGGTCGTCGGCGGTCACGCTGCTGCCCGGCTTCATCCACACGACCGCGCCGACGCATTCGCCGAGCCGTTCGTCGGGCAGGCCGAACACCGCGCATTCATTGACCTCGGCATGCTCGTAGATCGCCGCCTCGACCTCTTGGCAGCTGATATTCTCGCCGCCGCGGATGATGATGTCTTTCTTGCGGTCGACGATGAACAAATAGCCGTCCTCGTCGAGATAACCGAGGTCGCCCGAGCGGAAATAGCCATTGTCGAAGAAGGCCGCCCTGGTCGCGGCCTCATTGTTCCAATATCCTTCGAAATTGCACACCGAACGGATGCAGACCTCCCCTACCCCGCCCTGCGCGACCGGTTCGCCATTGTCGTCGAGGATCGCGAGATCGACGAGCGGCTTCGACGCGGGGCCGGTCGACATCGGTTTGGCGACGTAATTTTCGTTGATGATGCCGCAACCGACCGCGTTGGTTTCTGTAAGGCCGTAACCAAGCAAGGGCTTCGCTTCGCCCATCTCCGTCGCAAGCCGCCGCACATGCTCGGGCGGGCGGGGCGCGCCGCCGCCGGCGTAGCTTTTGCACGTCGACAGATCGTAATTCTTGCGGTTCGGACTGGTGAGGATTTCATAGCTCATCAGCGGGACGCCGACGAAATAATTGCATTTTTCGTCCTGGATCAGCCGCATCGCCTCATCGGCGTTCCACTTGGGCATCAACACGAGTTTGCGGCCGAGGGCGAGGCTTTGCAGGAACACGGGGATTTCGGCGGTGACGTGGAACAGGGGGGTACAGATCAGGGTCGCGGGCTGGATATCCGACATCTGACCGTCCTCGGTCAGCAGATGGACGATGCTCGCGGTCTGCGTGACATAGTTGAAGATCGCCTGCACGACCGCCTCGTGACGCGAATAGGCGCCCTTCGACTGTCCGGTCGAGCCCGAGGTGAAGAGGATCGTTGCCAGATCCTGACCCGTAAGCGTCGGCAGCACGGTCTCCGCCGCGCCCTTCGATGCGATCGGCGCGATCGCTTCGTCGATCGGCTGCGCGATATCCAGCGTGACGATTTTCGCGCCATGTTCGATGCCTTCGAGCCGCGCCGCGCGCTGCGGGTCGGCGATCACCAGTTTCGCCTCGCTGTCCAGTATCCCCGCGGCAAG
>JAFAED010000458.1 GCA_023424275.1 Pseudomonadota bacterium
GGCCGTTATCGCGCGCTCGCCGGGCGCCTGGGCGTCGAGGCCCGCGTGCATTTCATGGGGCCCGTCGCCAACGCCGACCTGCCGCAGCTTTATCGCGCCGCCGACATCGTGGTCATGCCCTCGGCCAGCGAAGGGCTTGCCAATGCGTGGGTCGAGGCGCTCGGCTGCGGCACGCCGATCGTGATCAGCGACGCGGGCGGCGCGGCCGAACTGGTAACATCACCCACCGCCGGGCGGATCGTCGAACGGACGCCCGAAACGATCGCAGCGGCCGTGCACGCCATCCTCGCGGATCCCCCGTCAGCGGCCGATGTCGCGGCGAGCCTTGCCGGCCGCTTCGACTGGGGCCGCAACGGCCGCGAACTCGCCGACCATCTCCGCCGCTGCGCGGGCCGATAGATATGACAACGCCGGCCCGCACAAGGCGGACCGGCGTCGTTTTCACCAAATGACGCGTCGTCAGACGACTGCGCCGTCGTCCTTGCGTTCGACGCGCTCGCCGCCTTCGATCCCGGCGGTGGTACGCGGGATGAAGCTGTCGGGTCCGACCTTCAACCACACCAGCACCGGCGTCGACATCAGCACCGACGAATAACCGCCGATGAACACGCCGAAGAGCATCGCCGCGGTAAAGCCGAAAATCACGTCCGGGCCGAAAAGCAGCAGCATGCCCAGCGCCAGGACCATCGCCACGGTCGTCATCACGGTACGCGACAGCGTCTCGTTTATGCTGAGGTTGAGCAGCGGAATGATGTCCATCTTGCGGTATTTTTTCAGGTTCTCGCGAATACGGTCATACACGACGATCGTATCGTTGAGCGAATAGCCGACGATCGTCAGCAAGGCCGCGACGCTGTTCAAATCGAACTGCATCTGCGTCACGGCGAACAGGCCGAACGTCAAAGACACTTCATGGAACAGACGGCCCAGCGCGCCGACACCGAACTGCCATTCGAAGCGGATCCAGATATAAATCGAAATGCCGAGGATCGCGAGCGCGAGGCTGATCGCGCCGGTTCGGATCAGTTCGCCCGACACCTTGCCCGACACGGTTTCGACCGATCCGGTCTTCGCGGTCGGAAAGGCCTTCTGGATACCCGCTACCAGCTGCTGTCCCGCCCGCTCGGCCGCAGACTTGTCGCCTTCGGGGAGCGCGGTGCGAATCGATACGGCCTTGTCCGATCCGAACTGCTGGATCGTCGCTTCGCCAAGGCCGATATTACCGACCTTTTCACGAATCTCGTCGATCGGCGGCATTTCCTGCGTGAATTCGACGCGGACCGATTGGCCGCCGACGAAATCGACGCCCAGATTGAGGCCTTTGACGGCGACAAGTGCGATCGACACGGCGACCAGGAAAAAGCTCATGAACGAGGCGAGCTTCCGCCAGCGCAGGAAGTCGATATTGGTGTTGTCGGGGACGAGTTTCAGCAAGCGCATGGTTTCGCTCCCTTCTCAAATATTGATCGACGTCGGACGCTTGGTCCGCAGCCAGTGGGCGACAAACATGCGCGTGACGGTGACGGCGGTAAAAACGCTGGTCACGATGCCGATGGTCAGCACCACCGCGAAGCCCTTGATCGGACCGGTGCCGAACTGGAACATCAGGAAGGCGGCGATGACATTGGTCACGTTAGCGTCGAAAATCGCCCGGCTCGCTTCGGAATAGCCGAGTTCGACGGCCTGAAACACCTTGCGCCCGCGCTGAAGCTCTTCGCGTATTCGTTCGTTGATCAGGACGTTCGCGTCGACGGCCGCGCCGATCGTGAGCACGAAACCCGCAATACCCGGCAGGGTCAGCGTCGCGTTAAAGCCCGCCATGATCGCGATGATCAGGAAGACGTTGAAGACGAGACCAATACAGGCATAGATACCGAACCGACCATAAACGACGATCATCAGCACCAGCACCGACACGGTCGCGATGATTCCCGCGATCGCACCCTTGCGGATCGAATCGGCCCCCAGCTCCGGCGTCACCGTGCGCTCTTCGACGACGGTCATCTTGACCGGCAGCGCGCCCGAACGCAGCGAAATCGCCAATGCGTTGGCGCTCGCGACGCTGAAGCTGCCCGAAATCTGCGCGCTGCCGCCCAGGATCGGCTCGTTGATCGAAGGCGCCGACAGCACCTTGCCATCGAGGACCATCGCAAAACGCTTGCCGACGCTCTGCGCCGTTACCTTGGCAAAGGTGTTCGAGCCGCCAGCGTCGAAGCGGATCGAAACGACCGGCTGGTTGTTCTGCGGGTCATAGCTTTGCCGCGCGTCGATCAGCTGCTCGCCGCTGATCATCACCTGGCGGCGCAGCACTTCGAACGGCGCGCCGCTGCCTTCACCCTCGGCATAGGGAACGATCTCGCTGCCCACCGGAACACGGCCGGCGGCGGCTTCGTTCGGATCGGCGTTGGCGTCGACCATGCGGAATTCGAGCCGCGCGGTCTTGCCGATCAACTCCTTCAGCGCGGCAGGATCCTGTAGGCCGGGAACCTGTACGACGACGCGGTCGTCGCCTTCGCGGATGATCGTCGGTTCGCGCGTACCCAGCGCGTTGACGCGCTTGTCGATGATATCGCGCGCCGTATCCATCGCGTTGGCGACCGCCTGCGCCTGCCCTGCGGCGGTCGGCGTCATCACGATGCGCGTGACATCGACGATGTCGATGCGCCAGTCGCGCTGGCCGGTCAGTCCGGCGCCCTGCGTCTCCTTGAACAGGCGTTCGCGCGCGTCGTCGAGCTGCGCCTGGTCGCGGACGAGGAAGCTGATCTTGCCGCCCGCGTTCGACAATTCGCCGATCGCAATATCGTCATCGGGCCCGCTTTCGCCGCGCATCGCGGTGCGAACGGTCTTTTCCATATTGGTCAGCTGGGTCTTCCGCAGATCGGCCACGTCGGCCTCCAGCAGCAGATGGCTGCCGCCGGCAAGGTCGAGACCGAGATTGACCTTTGCCTGCATGAAGCCCGGCAGGCTGTTCACGGTCTTTTCGGGAAGAAAGCTGGGAATGGAAAAGATGATACCGAGCAGCAGGATGATGCTGATGCCGATGGTCTTCCAGCGCGGGAAATCGAGCATGGTCTATAAGTCCGATAGCAAGTGCGGGACCGCCGGAGACGCGGACCCCGCCGCGTCAGTCGTTGGCGGGCTTGCCGCCGGGCTGCATAACATCGGCGAGGGTCGATTTGACGACCTTGATCTTCACGCCCTGTGCGATTTCGACATCGACGAAATCATCGTCGACGCGCGTCACTTTGCCGACGATCCCGCCGCCGGTGACCACCTGATCGCGCGGCTTGACCGCAGCGACCTTGGCGCGATGTTCCTTGGCGCGCACCTGCTGCGGGCGGATCAGGAAGAACCAGAATACGGCAAAGATCAGCAGATAGGGAACCAGCATCAGGAAACCGGCAGCCCCGCCGCCCGATCCGGCCGCCTGGGTCAGAAGCAATTGCGTCGACATGGATGAAAAACTTTCCGTTCGTAAGCAGCGCCGAATTCCCCTCCGGAACCGGCACGCAAATATGGCGCGGCGCCTATCACGCAGGGGACTTGCGTGCAACCGGTCGTGCGCGCCCCTCCCCCTTGGCAAGCGCCGCCGAAATGGGAAGGATGCCAGCAAGATCAAGCCCGCCGCAGCGATTGCGGCAATAACAGGCCATCGCCGCTTGCATCGCCCGCCAACCCGCGCTAGGGGCCTCGCCTGCCCAACAGGGCCGGTCGGGACGTAGCGCAGCCTGGTAGCGCATCACACTGGGGGTGTGGGGGTCGGAGGTTCGAATCCTCTCGTCCCGACCAATTTACCTGATACTCTGACAGCATCCTGACAGGATAGCGCGCCATCGGGGCGGGCGCGGCGCCCGTGCGCCGTCGGCCATCAACGCGCGGCATCGCGCACGAGCGGAAAGCGCAGGGATATGCAGGCAGGCCTATTGATCGTTGCCGCCGCCTTCCTGACCTCTATCCTTTCGGGCATTTTCGGCATGGCGGGCGGCCTTGTTTTCATGGGCGTGCTCGCATGGATCCTGCCCGTGACGACGGCATTGGCGCTTCACGGGGTCATCCAGTTCGCGTCGAATCTCTGGCGCGTCATCCTCCACCGGATGCACGTAGCCTGGCCGGTGCTGCTGTGGTTCGGGATCGGCGCCGCAGGGTCCATCGCCTTTTTCTCGCTTGTCATTTTTACACCCACCAAATTCTACGTCTTCCTCGGCCTCGGCCTGATGCCGATCCTCGTCTGGCTGCCCGAACGCTGGCTGGCGCTCGACGCCAGCAACCGCTGGCACGCACTCGGCGGCGGCTTCGTCTCGACCGGTTTGGCGCTCGTTTCGGGCGTGTCGGGGCCGGTGACCGACCTGCTTTTCGTTCATACCAAGCTCAACCGGCATCAGGTCGTGGCGACCAAGGCGGTGATGCAGGCGATCGGTCATGCATCGAAAATCCTCGTCTATGGTGCGCTGCTGCTCAGCGACGCGGCGCGCGAAGTCATCCCGCTGTCGGTCACGACCATCGCCGTTCTCGCGTCGATGGCGGGGATCATGGTCGGCGGTTATGCGCTCGATCGCATCAGCGACGCGCATTTTCGGGCCAGTCGCCGCTGGATCGTGACGATCATCGGTGCCACCTTCCTGTTCCAGGCGGTGCAGATCGCACTCGCCTGACGCTGGTACCAGAAAGAAAGAGAGCCATGACCCCGAAACGCGACTCGACGATCATCCGCGTGGTCGACATGCACACCGCCGGCGAACCCGTGCGGATCGTCGAAGCCGGATTCCCGCCGCTCGCGGGCGACACCATCCTCGAAAAGCGGCGCGACGCGCTCACCCGCTTCGATCATCTGCGCACGATGCTGATGCTCGAACCGCGCGGGCACGACGGCATGTACGGGGTGATCCCGACCGATCCCTGCGCCGCCGGCGCCGACCTCGCGGTCCTTTTCACGCATCAGGAAGGCTATAGCACGATGTGCGGCCATGCGACGATCGCGATCGGGCGCTGGGCGGTCGACAGCGGCCGAGTCCCGCTGATCGACGGTCACGCGAGTTTCGGCCTCGAGGCGCCCTGCGGCGTCATTCGCGTCGAGGTCGAGGCCGGCGACGGAGCGCCCGCCCGCGTCGCATTCGAAAGCGTCGAAGCCTTTGTCGATACGCTGGACCGCACCGTCGATGTCCCCGGGCTCGGTACCGTGCGGCTCGACATCGCCTTTGGCGGCGCCTTTTATGCCATCCTGCCCGCCAGCCGCCTCGGCCTGTCATTGATCGACACGCCGCTCGCCGAGCTGGTGCAAGCGGCAACGGCGATCACCGCAGCGATCCGGGCCGACGCGCCGATCGTTCACCCGCATGAACCCGACCTCGGTTTCCTATACGGTACGATCCTGACCGACGATGTTGCGCTCGGCGCACACGGAGGGCACGCCAGCTATAATCTCTGCATCTTCGCCGAAGGACAGATCGACCGCTCGCCGACGGGCAGCGGTGTCACCGCGCGCATCGCACTCGCCGCGGCCAAGGGCGAGATGCGCGTCGGCGACAGCTGCGAAATCCGCGGCGTTTCGGGCGAAGGCTTTGTGGGCACGCTGGCCTCCGTCAACGGAACCGGACCGGGCGCCGTGTCGCGCGTTCGCGTCGCCGGCCAGGCCTGGTATGCGGGGCGCAGCGAGATGATCGCCGAGCCCGGCGACCGTTTCGGCGCGGGCTTCGCGCTCCCGCGC
>JAFAED010000476.1 GCA_023424275.1 Pseudomonadota bacterium
CCCTTGGCGCCCGCCATCGACACGCCGTCGAGCAGCGGGTTCGCGATCGCCTTTTGCGCGGCTTCGAGCGCGCGGCCGTCGCCTTCGGCCTCGCCGGTGCCCATCATCGCCTTGCCCATTTCGCGCATCACGCTGCGCACGTCGGCGAAGTCGAGGTTGATCAGGCCGGGCATGACCATCAGGTCGGTGATGCCGCGCACGCCCTGTTGGAGCACTTCGTCGGCCATCGTGAACGCTTCCTTGAAGGTCGTGTTCGGGTTGGCGACGAGGAAGAGATTCTGGTTCGGAATGACGATCAGCGTGTCGACATGATCCTGCAGCTCGGCGATGCCCGATTCCGCCGAACGCATGCGGCGCTGCCCTTCGAAGGTGAAGGGCTTGGTCACGACGCCGACGGTCAGGATGCCGCGGTCGCGCGCCGCCTTGGCGATGACGGGAGCCGCACCGGTGCCGGTGCCGCCGCCCATGCCGGCTGCGACGAAGCACATATGCGCGCCGTTCAGCGCCTCTTCGACCTGTGCGATGCTTTCCTCGGCGGCCGCACGACCGACCTCGGGCCGCGACCCCGCGCCCAGCCCCTGGGTGATCTGCGTCCCCAGCTGGATGCGCCGTTCGGCGGGCGAAGCGTTCAGTGCCTGCGCGTCGGTGTTGGCGACGATGAAATCGACCCCTTCCACCCGTGCGGCGATCATATTTGCGATGGCATTGCCACCCGCGCCGCCGACGCCGATCACCGCGATACGCGGTTTCAGCTCATCGACCTGCGGCGGGCCAATATTGATGCTCATCAATCAGTCTCCCTGCAGCGGCGAACCGGTGCCGCTTCCCTCACCATGCGACCCAGACGGACGGTGGTCCTGCCGTCCGGATTCCTGTCACCGCATTGCACTATTGTGACGTCGGAATCACCCAAAAAATTAACCCTTTTGGCCTCTCGGCCCTTAAAAACTGCTTTTCAGCGCAGCCATCAACCGATGGATGATCGAAGTGCCGGCCGGCCGATGCACATCCTGCGACATCATCGGAAGATCGCGCAGGTCGACCGGGTCGGATGCGGCATAGAGAACCAGACCGGCGAGCGTCGCGAAAGCCGGACCGCCATGTGCATCGGGCAAGCCGTGCAAGCCGCGCGGTCGCCCGACACGCGCGGCACGTCCCAGCGCGCTTTGCGTATAGTCGGCGATCCCCTTTAGGTCCGCGCCGCCGCCGACGAGCACGACCTGGCGCCCGATCGGGCCAACGAAATGCAAGTCTTTCAATGTCCTGCCGATCTCTCCCATCATTGCGTCGAGGTGCTGACGGATGACGGAAACAAGCTGCGCGCGCGTGATGCGCGGGGAATCGCTGCCCGACGGAGCGCCGGGTTCGAGTTCGATAATCTCGTTATTGTCGCGCGGTGACGCCGAGGCCGAGCCATAGAAGCTTTGCAAGCGCTGCGCCTGGCTGCGCCGGATGCCGAAGGCCGAGGCGATATCGTCGGTGATGTCGCTGGCACCGAATGGCAGCGACGCCATTTCGACGAGCATGCCGCCGGCATAGAGCGAGACGGTGGTGACCGCGGCGCCGAGTTCGACGAGCGCAACGCCAAGATCGCGTTCCTCGTCCGACAGGCAGGCAAGCCCCGCCGCGATCGGCGACGCGACGACGGCGTTGACGTCGAGATGCGCCTGCCGGACCGCAGCCTCAAGGTTCCGCACCGGCGCGCCGTCCGCCATGATGATATGGATGTCGACGCCGAGACGGTCGGCATGGAGACCGATCGGGTTCTTGACCCCGGTGAGGCCGTCGAGCGTGTAGAGCGCCGGCTGGGCATGCAGGATCATGCGGCCCTCGGGATCGATGCCCGCACGGCCCGCCGCGAGCAGGTCGTCGATATCCTCCTGCTCGATCCGATGGCCGCCGAGTTCGCTTTCGATCGGCGCGACGTCGCTTAGCAATCCGCCTGCCGAGAAGCTGACCCACACGTCGTCGATGTTCAGGCCCGCAATGCGTTCGGCCTGCTCGATCGCCTCGCGCACGATATGTTCGGTCTGTTCCATGTCGGCGACATAGCCGCGCTGGACGCCGCGGCTTTCGCGCTGGCCGGTACCGAGGACGTGAAGCTGGCCGTCGGCGGTCTGCCCAGCGATCAGCGCGCATACCTTCCACGACCCGACATCGAGTGCGGTGATGATCTTTTCGATCCGCGGCGGCGGCATTCGCTTATCCTTCGTTCGCGGTGCTGGTGGCGACCGCGTCGACCGCAGCGCGCGCGTCGTCGAGCTTTGCCGGCGCCACCTGCCCTTCGTGCGGCAGGCGTAGCACGAAACGATCGGGATCGCGCATGTCGAAACGCAATATGCCGCGACCGAGCAAACGGTTGGCACCGTCCATATGCGCGAATTTGGCGAGCGCCGCCTTCGCCTCGCCCTCGCCCTCAGGCAAGGACAGCGTCTCGCCGCTGCGGAAGCGCAAATCCCAGCGGCGGTTACCGACCCAGGTCGCGCCAGCGAGCAGTTCCTTGAGGCTGTTCGCTTCGGCGAGCAGCCGGTCGAGGTCCTGCGAACGCTGGTTCGCCTTCGGGCCGATGACGAGCGGCAGGTCGGGCATCGTCGCGACGGTGACGGGTTCGAGCACGACGCCCTTTTCGTCGATCAGCGACAGGCGGTTATTATGCTGCCAGATCGCCGCAGGCGTGCGTTCGACGATATCGACGACAAGCGTGTCGGGCAGGCGGCGCGACACACGCGCATCCTTGATCCAGCCGTAGCGCATCAGGTCGCCGCGCACATCATCGAGGTCGACCGCCGCCATCGAGCGGTCCTTCTGCGCGAGTGCGATGTCATAGACCTTGAGCCGGTCGATGCGATCCGCGCCGACAACCTCGACCTTTTTCACCTGGAACCCCGCGCGGCCGACGGCCTGCGCATATTCCTCGTGAATTTTCGCCGTGACGCCCGTCGCATGCGCGGCGATGCCGGCAACCGCGAACAGGCTGAGCCCGACGGTCCAGTTGGCAATCTTCTGCAGCCGCTGCGGGCTGACCGGCAGCGCGTTGATGATCGCATTGAGGCGCGACTGCTGGATCTTCCGCCGTTTTTTCGGCGCGCGCGCGGGCCGCCTTGGCGGCGCTTTCCCACGCTTGATCTGTGTTTTGCTCATGATAACGCTTCCCCCACGATGCGTTCGACGAGTTCGGCATAATCCATGCCGACGGCGCGCCCCTGTTCGGGCACAAGGCTGAGCGGCGTCATGCCGGGCTGCGTGTTCACCTCGAGCAGGAAGATGCCCGCGAGGCCATGTTCGTCGTCCCAGCGGAAGTCGGAGCGCGACGCGCCCTTGCAGCCGAGCAGACGGTGCGATTGCAGCGCCAGATCCTTCATCCGCTGCGCAACGTCGGCCGGGACGTCGGCGGGGCAGACATGTTCGGTCAGGCCGTCGGTATATTTGGCGTCATAGTCGTAAAAGCCCGACTTGACGCGCAGTTCGGTGACGGCGAGCGGCGTGTCGCCGAGCACCGCGACGGTGAGTTCGCGCCCCTTGATGAAGGGTTCGGCGAGCAGGCGGTCGAACTCCTGCCACGGGCCGACGGCTTCGCGCGCAATCGGGTTGCCGTAATTGCTATCGTCCTTGATGATCGCGACGCCGACCGACGAGCCCTCGTTGACGGGTTTCAGGACATAGGGGCGCGGCAAGGGGTCGACTGTGAACAGGCTTTCGCTGTCGACCATGGTCCCCGTCGGCATGGGAATACCATGCGGCACGAGCGCCTGTTTCGTCAATTCCTTGTCGATCGCGATCACCGAGGTGACGAGCCCGCTATGCGTATATTTGAGCCCCATCAGGTCGAGCATGCCCTGCACCGTGCCGTCCTCGCCCGGGACGCCGTGGAGCGCGTTGAACACGACGTCGGGCTTCGCCTCGGCGAGCCGCAGCGCGACGTCGCGGTCCATGTCGATGCGTGTGACCTTGTGGCCGCGGCTTTCGAGCGCATCGGCGACACCATTGCCGCTCATCAGCGACACTTCGCGTTCGGCGGACCAGCCGCCCATCAGGACGGCGACATGCCAAGGACCCCGGCTCACTTCATGACTCCTACGCGCTGAATTTCCCATTGCAGCTCGACGCCGCTCTTGTCCTTGACGCGGCGGCGGACTTCCTCGCCGAGCGCCTCGATATCGGCGCTCGTCGCCTCACCCGTGTTGATGAGGAAATTGGTGTGCTTTTCGCTGACCTGCGCACCACCGACCATGAAGCCGCGACAGCCGGCTTCGTCGACAAGCTGCCATGCCTTGTGGCCGTCGGGATTCTTGAAGGTCGAGCCGCCGGTTTTCGAGCGCAAAGGCTGCGACGCCTCACGGCTCGCCGAGATGCGGTCCATTTCGGCCTGGATCGCGGCAGGCTCGCCGGGGCGGCCGCGGAAGGTTGCGCCGATCACGACCGCGCCCTCGGGCAATTCGCTGTGACGATAGGTATAGCCCAAATCGGCGAGCGGCAGCGTCCGGCGCTCGCCCGAACGGAGCACGACCTCGCAGTCGATGAGGATATCCTTGACCTCGCCGCCATAGGCGCCGCCGTTCATGCGGACGAACCCGCCGACGGTGCCGGGGATCGAGCGCAGGAATTCCATACCCGCGATACCCGCGTCGCGCGCGGTCGAGGAAACGAGGATGCCCGAAGCGCCGCCGCCGCAGCGCAGCGTCGTGGTGTCGACGGCTTCGACCTTCGCAAAGGCCTTGCCGAGCCGGACGACAACGCCGGGAAAGCCGCCGTCGCGGACGATGAGGTTCGACCCGAGGCCGAGCGCCATCACCGGAATCGCGGGATCGAGGTCGCGGAGGAAATCGGCGAGGTCGTCGGCGTCCTTGGGTTCGAACAGCCAGTCGGCGGGACCGCCCGACTTGAACCATACGAGCGGCGCCAGTGGCGCTTTCGCCGTCAGCTTGCCGCGCACGGCGGGAAGAGTATCGGCTGCGCTCATACTGCCTCTACCGCGGCGGCGAGACCTGCCGCTATCTTGGTGATATCGCCCGCGCCGAGACAGATGATCATGTCGCCAGCGCCCAGATTGCCCGCGCGGATCGCATCGGCGACGGTGGTTGCCAGCGCGCCGGCGTCGGCGACGGTCGACGCATGGCGGTGGCCGCGATCGCGCAGCCCCTGCGCAAGCGCGTCGGACGTCACGCCGTCGATGGGCGCCTCGCCCGCCGTATAGACGGGCAGCGCGAGCACCATGTCGGCGTCAT
>JAFAED010000536.1 GCA_023424275.1 Pseudomonadota bacterium
ATCCAGCGCGCCGCGCGCGCGCGTTACGGCGCCGAGAACGACATTCGTGCGAAGCTTGACCCGCAGACCGGCGACCTGCGCCTGTGGCGCGTCGTCGAGGTCGTCGAGCAGGTCGAGGATTATTTCAAGCAGGTCGATCTGGCCGCCGGCCAGAAGCTGCAGAAGGACGCGAAGATCGGCGACTTCATCGTCGATCCGCTGCCGGCGGTCGACCTGGGCCGCATCGACGCGCAGTCGGCGAAGCAGGTGATCTTCCAGAAGGTCCGCGAAGCCGATCGCGAACGTCAATATGCGGAGTTCAAGGACCGCGCGGGTGAGATCATCACCGGCGTCGTCAAGTCGGTCGAATTCGGCCACATCGTCGTCAACCTCGGCCGCGCCGAAGGCGTGATCCGCCGCGACCAGCAGATCCCGCGCGAACTGATGCGCGTCGGCGATCGCGTCCGCGCGCTGATCCTCTCCGTACGCAGCGAAACGCGCGGCCCGCAGATTTTCCTCAGCCGCGCGCACCCCGACTTCATGAAGAAGCTGTTCGCGCAGGAAGTGCCCGAAATCTATGACGGCATCATCGAGATCAAGGCCGCCGCCCGCGACCCGGGTTCGCGCGCGAAGATTGGCGTCATCAGCTATGACGGCTCGATCGACCCCGTCGGCGCATGCGTCGGCATGAAGGGCAGCCGCGTCCAGGCGGTCGTCCAGGAAATGCAGGGCGAAAAGATCGACATCATCCCCTGGTCCGAAGACACCGCGACCTTCGTCGTCAACGCGCTCCAGCCCGCAACGGTGCAGCGCGTCGTTATCGACGAGGATGACAGCCGCATCGAAGTGGTCGTCCCCGACGACCAGCTGTCGCTCGCCATCGGCCGCCGCGGCCAGAATGTCCGTCTCGCCAGCCAGCTCACCGGCAGCCAGATCGACATCATGACCGAGGCCGACGCGAGCGAAAAGCGCCAGCGTGAATTTGTTGAACGCTCGACGATGTTCCAGGAAGAACTGGACGTCGACGAAACGCTTGCACAGCTTCTCGTCGCCGAAGGCTTCAGCGAACTCGAGGAAGTCGCCTACGTCGGTATCGACGAACTGGCGAGCATCGAAGGTTTCGACGAGGAACTGGCGCAGGAGCTGCAAAGCCGTGCGACCGAGGGGCTCGAGCGCCGCGAGGAAGCATCGCGCGCCCAGCGCCGCGAGCTTGGCGTCGAGGATGCGCTTGCCGATATCCCACACCTGACCGAAGCGATGCTCGTCGTGCTTGGCAAGGCCGGGATCAAGACGCTCGACGACCTTGCCGACCTCGCGACCGACGAACTGATCGCCAAGAAGCGCACCGACAACCGTCGTGGCCCGCCGCGCAGCGAGCGTGCCGAGGACAAGGGCGGCGTGCTGGGCGAATATGGCCTGAGCGAAGAGCAGGGTAACGAGATCGTCATGGCGGCGCGCGCCCACTGGTTCGACGACGAGCCGGCGGCAGAGGCTGAGCAAGCTGCGCCGCAAGCCGGGGAGGCCGCCGATGCGGACCCCGCGCAATGATCAGCTGACCGAAACCGACCGCGCAAAGGGGCGCGGCCAGCATGTGCCCGAGCGGCGCTGCGTCGTAACCGGCGAGGTTTCGCCGGCGGAGCAGCTCGTGCGCCTGGCGCTAGGCCCCGATAACAGCATCGCCCCCGACGTCCATGGCAAGGCGCCGGGTCGCGGCGCGTGGATCGGCGTCAATCGCGCTGACCTCGAAACTGCCCGCGCAAAAGGCAAGTTGAAGGGCGGGCTCGCGCGCGCGCTTCACGAAGGCAATATCGCCATTCCCCACGATCTCGGTGAGCGGATCGAGGCGCAGCTTATGCGCGCGACACTCGACCGGCTCGGGCTCGAATCGCGTTCGGGCACGCTGATCAGCGGCAATGAAAAGATCGAGCAGGCAGCGCGGCGCGGACAGGTTCGCCTGCTCCTGCATGCGAGCGATGCAGGCGAGGATGGCCGCAAGAAGCTCGCACAGGCCTGGCGTGTCGGCGAAGACGATGAGGGCTCCGGACGCGAGGGCCAGGTCTTGCCGGTGGACCGCGGCACCCTATCTATGGCATTAGGGCGCGAGAATGCGGTGCATCTGGCGATTACAGACGCCCGCGCCGCCGACCGTGTGCTGGCGCATTTGAGCCGCTGGCAGTTTTTCACAGGATGGAGTAGGGACGCGACCAATCGCGATTCCGACCCGCATGCCCCGCCGCCCGCCGGCGAGGAAAAAATTGGGGCGGCGCCGGACGGCACCGCCGCTTCGGACGCGTTTTGAAGGAATGATGGTTTTCGATGAGTGACGAACAGGACAAACCGACCCTTACCCGCAAGCCTCTGGGGCTGAAGCGGACGGTCGAGGCCGGACAGGTGCAGCAGCAATTCAGCCACGGGCGCCGCAACACGGTGGTGGTCGAGGTGAAGCGTCGCCGCGTGCTGGGCCGTCCGGGCGAAGCGACGCCGGTCGAGGTCGAAGAGGTCGAGGCCGCTCCCGCGCCCGCCCCTGCACCCGCTCCGGCTCCGGCGCCCGCTCCGAAGCCCGCCGCGCCGCGTGCCAGCGAGAACGACAGCCTGATGTCGCGTCAGGAGCGCCAGGCGCAGTTGCTGCGCGAGGCCGAAGAAGCGCGCATGGCCGCGCTCGAGGACAATCGTCGCCGCGACGAAGCTGCGCGCGCGCGCGCCGCCGAGGAAGAAAAGGCGCGAGCCGAAGCGCGAGCCGAGCAGGCGACCGCGAAAGCCGCCGAGCCCGCGCCGGCCGCGCCCGCAC
>JAFAED010000558.1 GCA_023424275.1 Pseudomonadota bacterium
GGACAGTATCAAGCACGTCGATGCAATGTAGGAAAGCCGATATCTTGGCTGGCGCCTGCCCAGATGCCGCCCCGTTTCGCCTCAGCCGCGCGGCTGCGTCGCCGGCATGAAGCTGCTCCGGCGCAGCAGAGCCGCCGATACGATCGACACCAGCAGCGCGACGGGCAATATCTCCGTCAGCGTCATCGCCATACGAAACAGCGGATTCTCGTACTGCTTTCCGAACGCCTCCATCTCTGCGGCAAATTGTGCGATTTCGGCCGCCGATTTGCCGCCCGCGCGCATAATCTCGATATTGTTGGCGGCATAATCGGCGATGAAGGTTCCGCCGGTCTGCCACATATAGAGCTCCCAGCCGAGAATATAGAAAACCGACGCGACCAGCCCGATACCGAGACCAACCCCGACCGCCTTCCAGAAGCCGATCACGCCGCCCAGATTGACGTCGCGATAACGTTTGACCCCGACGAAAACAAAAATCAGCGCAACCAGCATCGACAGATAGCCGGCAACCATGCCCATCATGCCATAATCGGCGACGAAGCTGATGTTGATGAACATGCCGATGGCGACGATGACGCCGGCGATGGCGCCGTAAACTGCTATAATCCTGCCCATGATCCTGTCTCCCCTATGGATGGAATGCCATGCGAACTGGGCAGGAACAACGGACGAAATCCATCGCCCAAACGGGTGATTTGACGGATCTCGTCCGATTTTACGGCAGGATATCGAGCGCCTGTGCCTTTTGCACCGCCTGCGTCCGGCTGGCGACCGCCAGCTTTTCATACACGCGCGCGACATGCGTTTTCACCGTGTTCGGGGAGATATCGAGCTGGCGCGCGATGACCTTGTTGGCGTGCCCTGCCGCGAGCATTTCGAGCACCTCGCATTCGCGCGCACTCAGCCCCAGCGCCGCAATCGCCGCCTCGTTGCGTGCAAAGGCCTGGCGCGGTCGCGCGGTCAGCCGGTTGCCCGCCCATATGCCGAGAGCGACGCAAATCACCGCGACGCACACGATATAAAATTCGGTCGACCAGCGGTGCACGACATGTTTGTAGCTCAGCCACTCGAGCAGGAACGCCGCAGCCGCAAGCGCGATGCCGTAGAGGATGATCGGGCGGGCCATGATCCGCATAGACCACTGCCAGCCACCGCTTGCAACATTGTCCCGGCCCGACCCAACATCGTTACCGGAAAATTTACCATGCAAGCGTAGCGTCCCGGACATGGACAATTTTCGTATCCCCGCCGCCCGCGGCCACAAACGCACCGCCGTTTCGATCGACGTCACCGTCAACGGTGTGCTCAACTTCGTCGACGGCCGGATCACCGACCTGTCCGAAGGCGGCGCGCGGATCGATGGGGCGAGCATGCCCGCGCGCTCGCGCTGCGAAATCCATTATGGCGGCGAGGTCACTTACGCGGTCGTCATGTGGTCCGAATATGACCGCATGGGCGTGCGCTTCCCGTATGAATTGACGCACGGCCCGCTTCACTCCGCCCTGAACCGTGCGCGGCGCGCGTCGATGATCGAACCCGCGCAGATTTTCCACACGGCCCGCGCTCCCGTCTTCGGACGCCGCGGCCTCAGCTAGAAATCAGAAGGGCGCGATCACCACGCCGTCGCGCTCATTATCCCAGATCATCGCCATGATCCGCCAGCCGAGATCGGGATCCCTGAACAGCTGGATCGAATTGATCCCGCGCCGTTCGGGCTCCGCATCGCCCAACGCGGCGCGCGCCTCATAGGCGCTCCAGACATGCGCCATATTGCCAAGCACGTCGATCCGCCGCCCGATCTCGACCTCGAAAAAGTCATTCGCGGCAAAGAAGGGCGTCGTGTCGCGCGCATAATCGTCCAGCCCCATGCTGCGAAACGTCGCCCGGCCACCGGCGTCGACCCCGGTCCGGATCTGACGTGCATCGGGATGAAAGCAATTCGCCTGACGCGACCAGTCGCGCGGCCCTTTCGGACCCGAGATCATCGCATACATCTCGTCCACCACCGCACCGATCGCCGCTTTTTCGCTCATCCCGATTGTCCTTTCGCATCATGGAGAAACGGATTGCCCTTCCCCGTTCGCCCTGAGCTTGTCGAAGGGCCGTTCTTTCTTCTACTGCGGCAGCTATGGGGTTTTGGACCTATATCCTTCATTGCCGCGGCGGCTCTTTCTATACCGGTCATACGGATAATCTTTCTTACCGTTTAGCCCAGCATGAATCTGGAATGATAGCTGGCTTCACTTCGGACAAATTGCCCGTTGTTCTTGTCTGGAGCCAAGAGTTCTCAACTCGGATCGAGGCGTTGGAAGCGGAACGCCGGATCAAAGGTTGGAACCGTGCCAAGAAAATGGCTCTCATCCGGGGAGATTGGGACAAGATTTCGGCCTTGGCAAAGAGCAAGAACAGTCCTTCGACAAGCTCAGGACAAACGGAAGAAGGGTAGTCCAAGGAGATCATCCACCTTGCCGCGTTCGCCTTTTGTCCCTAGCGTCGGACTATGGCCCCCGACCCGCTCACCCTGCCCGCGATCCATGCGAGCCATATCGGCATCTGGACCGCCGATACGCACGGGCGCGTGCAGCGCGTCGGGCGCGGCGAGGCGATCGCAGCGGTTGCGGCGACGCCGCACCTGCTCCTGAATGCGACGCTGACCGGCGACCGGCTCGGCTACCCAGAACTGTCGGGACTCGACCTGCTCGAACTCTTTGCTTTCCTCTATCCAGCACGCTTTGCGGTGCCGACGCCGGCCGGAATCGCGGGGGCGATCCGCCTGACGCCGCCGCAGAGCGAGGAGGATATCGCAGCATTCCTGCCCAAAGCGGCGGCGACCATGCTCGCCAGCCTCGACGATCCCGACTGGCCCGAACGCGAAGGCGCCTGGCACGGTGTGCAAGCCTTGTCGCGCCAGCGCTGGCCGTGGTCGCCGCTCGTCCAGCCGCGCCTGACAATCCCCGAGGGCAATGAACGCTGGCTGTTCGCGCGCCTGCCCGAATGGGAGGAGCAGCCGCCGCGCGGCGCGCCGCGTCAGGTGTCGATCAACGCCGACGACGTGTCGGCGCGGCTCGACCGGCTGACCGGCGACGGCGCCGAACGCCGGCCGGGACAGCAGGATTATGCCCGCGCGGCCGCAGCGATATTCGAACCGCGCGAGCGCAAGGACGCCCCGCAAATGCTGGTCGCCGAGGCCGGGACCGGGATCGGAAAGACGCTCGGCTATCTGGCCCCCGCGAAGCAGTGGATCGACCAGTCCGCCGGAAGTATTTGCATTTCGACCTACACGAAGGCGCTGCAGCGCCAATTGTCGCGCGAGACCGAAAAGCTCTACCCCGACGCCGCGACGCACCGCGAAAAGGTGGTCGTGCGCAAGGGGCGCGAAAATTATCTTTGCCTGCTCAATCTCGAGGACGCGCTGCAGGGCGGTTTTTCCGGGCGGGCCGCGATCCTCGCGCAGCTTGTCGCGCGCTGGGCCGCCTATACCCGCGATGGCGACATGATCGGCGGCGACCTGCCCGGCTGGCTTCCCGCCCTGTTCCGCCGCAACGGCACCACCGCCCTCACCGACCGGCGCGGCGAGTGCATCTATGCGGGCTGCCCGCATTTCCGGAAATGCTTCATCGAACATTCGGCGCGCGCCGCGACGCAGGCCGATATCGTTATCGCCAATCACGCGCTGACGATGGTTCAGGCGGCGCGCCCGCGTGACAGCGGGGCGCCCGCGACGCGGCTGATCTTCGACGAAGGTCATCATCTGTGGGATGCCGCCGACAGCATGTTTGCTGCCGCGCTCACCGGACAAGAAGCGGTTGAAATTCGCCGCTGGGTGCTGGGGCCCGAGGGCAAGTCGCGCGGGCGGCGGCGCGGGCTCGCCGCGCGGCTTGCCGATGTCGCCAGCTATGACGAGGCGGGCGACCGCGCGATCCAAGCCGCGATCGCCGCCGCCGCCGAACTGCCGGGCGACGGCTGGCTCGGCCGCTTGTCCGAAAACGACCCGTGGGGCGCGATCGAGCGGCTGCTCGTCGCGGTCCGCGCAATGGTCTATGCGCGCAGCGTCGACACGCGGACCGCCGATGCGGGCTATGGTCTCGAAACCGAGCTCGCCGATCCCGAACCCGAACTCGTGACGGCGGCCGCCAGCGCGAGCGACGCAGTCGAGGCGCTGCTGCGCCCGCTGATGGCGCTCGGCAAGCGGCTCGAAGCGTTGACGGAGGATCCGCCCGACTGGCTCGACGGACAAGCGCGCGCGCGCGTCGACGGCGCACGTCACAGCCTGGGCACGCGCATCGATACGCTCGGCGGCTGGCTGTCGCTGCTCGGGCGCGTCGGCGGTCCCGCCGACCCCGATTTTGTCGACTGGCTTGCCATCGACCGCTACGACGGGCGCGAGTTCGATTGCGGACTGCACCGTCACTGGCTCGATCCGGCCAAGCCGATCGCCGACATCGTTTACCGCCCCGCGCAGGGCGTGCTCGTCACCTCTGCCACCTTGCGGAACGGCGGGCGCAGCGCGGGCGGCTGGACCGACGCCGATATTCGCACCGGAGCGCGGCATATGGACGGCGGGGTCCGGCATTTCGCGGTCCCAAGCCCGTTCGACTATGCGCGCCAGTCGGAGGTGCTGATCGTCACCGACATCGCGCGCGGCGACCTCCCTGCCCTCGCCGGCGCATACAGCCGCCTGATCGAGGCGTCGGGCGGTGGCGCTTTGGGGCTGTTCAGTGCGATCCGGCGGCTGCGCATCGTTCATTCGCGTATCGCCGACCGGCTGGCGCGCGCCGGGCTGCCGCTATTTGCACAGCATGTCGATCCGCTCGACACCGGCACGCTCGTAGACATCTTCCGCGCCGATCCGCACGCCTCGCTGCTCGGCACCGATGCCTTGCGCGATGGAGTCGATGTACCCGGCGATTCGCTACGGCTCGTCGTGATGGAGGGCGTGCCCTGGCCGCGCCCGACGATCCTGCACGCAGCAAGGCGTGCGGCGCAGGGGGGCAGCGCCTATGACGATATGGTCATCCGCGCCCGCATCGGGCAGGCATTCGGCCGCCTGATCCGCCGCGCCGACGATTTCGGCCAGTTCGTGATGCTCTCGCCCAGCTTCCCCTCGCGCCTGCTCAGCGCCTTTCCCGAGGGCACGCCGATCCGCCGCCTGCCACTCGACGAGGCGGTCAATCACGTCGCCGCGGCGAACGTCGAACGCAGAAAAACCGCCTTTCCAGCCTTTTCACCGTCATAAGTTTGCGGCACAAGGCCCCCGAACGACGAACAAGGCGTGGGAACGCGGGGAGCGATTTTGAAGACTTTGACCATCCTGCGCCACGCCAAATCGGGTTGGGACGTCCAGGTCGAACGCGATTTCGACCGGCCGATCAACAAGCGCGGCGCACGCGGAGCCGAACTGATCGGACAATGGCTGAAACGGCAGAAGCTGCCCGTCGACCGCATCATCGCCTCGCCGGCGGTGCGCGTCACCGAAACGCTCGACATTTTCCAGCCCGCCGCCGACCTCGACAATCTCGAGCCGCATTGGGACCGGCGCATCTATCTCGCCTCCGCCGCGACGCTGATCGACGTCATCCGCGACACCGGAAAGGATTCCGAACATCTGCTGATTTCGGGCCACAACCCCGGCCTCGAAGACCTGATCCTGATGCTCGTCCCCGAAGCGGCGGACGACGAACTGCGCGCGAAGGTGGAGGAAAAACTGCCGACATCAGCGCTCGCGCGGCTGGAACTCGACATCACCGACTGGAACGATCTCGACACGAACAGCGCGCGTTTCACCGGCTTCATCCGCCCGCGCGATCTCGACCCGGCGCTCGCGCCGGCCATGGACAATGACTAGGGCCTAGCCTAGCGCCGCAGCGAGACGCTGGCGAAGCGCGATCAGCGCCTCGACCGGAACCCCCGCCGCGCCATTGACCACCGCAGCGGCGCCGAGCGGCGCAGGCGCCGGCACGGGACCAGCGGCCCCGTCGGACACCTCCGGTTCGGACAGCGCCTTTCGCGCGCCGTCGACGGTAAAGCCCTGCACGTGCAGCAGATGATGGATCCGTTCGGCGAGCGCGACATCCTCGGCACGGTAATAGCGGCGCCGGCCCGACCGCTGGAGCGGCTTCAACTGCGGGAAACGCGTCTCCCAATAGCGCAGGACGTGTGTCGGAACGCCGATCCGCACCGCGAGTTCGCCGATGGCGAGCATGGCACCTGTCGCCTTGCCGCCATCGCCCGACATGTCAGGTCCGGCCATGGGCGCCGCCCGGTTTATTTACCGGCAACGCGGCCACGCATCGTCTGGCTCGCGCGAAAGGTCATGACCCGGCGCGGCAGGATCGGCACTTCGATGCCGGTCTTGGGATTGCGGCCGATACGCTGCGCCTTGTCGCGCAGGACGAACGTGCCGAAGCCCGAAATTTTGACATTCTGCCCGACCGCGAGCGCGTCGGACATATGATCGAGAATCGATTCGACGATGGTCGCCGATTCATTGCGCGACAAGCCGATCTGCTGGTTGATCCGCGTCGCAATGTCGGCCCGGGTGAGCGTCCCTGCAGTCATGATGATCCCTTCCCCCTCACAAAGAGCAATTGCTGATCAGGTCTGTGACAGCCCCCACCGTCGCGAGTCCCGAGCATCTGTGTAACAAAAGCGAATTAATCCGCCAAACTGAAACG
>JAFAED010000563.1 GCA_023424275.1 Pseudomonadota bacterium
CACGAGGGGTCGGGGCGATGCGGACATATCTGGTGGTGATCGACGACAGCCCGGAAGCGTCGCTGGGGCTGCGCTTTGCCGCGCGCCGTGCGGCGCGAACAGGCGGCGGGGTCATCATCCTCGCGATCATTCCGCCGCAGGATTTTGTCGCGTTCGGCGGCGTGCAGGCGACGATCGAGGCCGAGGCGCGCGAACATGCCGAGGAACTGGTTGCCGCCGCGTCCGATGCGGTCGTGCAGGAAGGCGTCACGCCGCAGATCCTGATCAAGGCGGGAAAACCCGCCGAGGTGGTTCGCGAGGTGATCGGGGCGAGCGACGAGATTGCCGCGCTGGTGCTGGCGACCGCCGCGTCCGGCGCCCCGGGACCGCTGGTCGCGCATTTCACCGGACAGGATGCGGGAACCCTCCCCTGTCCGGTGATGCTGGTGCCGGGCGGGATCGACATCGCCCGGCTCGACGCGCTGAGTTAGCGCGCCGCGTCAGACGACGAGCGAGCGCGGCACGCCCGCGTCCTTCCATTCGAGGATCGCGAAGCCGAGCACGCCGATGGCTTGCGCGACGACGACCGCAATGCCGAGGCCGGTCATCTGTGCCGCAAAGGTCGCGACAACCGCAAAGCTGGCCGCGACCCAGCCGAGATTGCCGAGCGCAACCAGCTTGACCAGCGCCGGGTTCGGGATCGCCTGGCGCGCGGCAACGATCATCAGCAGCGCGGCGGCAAGGCAAATCCAGCCGCCAACGGCAACGACGCTCGCGGGCAGGCCAAGTAGCGCGCCGACGGGTGCGGCGGCGAGCAGCCCGATGGCAAAAACGCCTCCGCAGGTGATGGCGTCGGCGACGAGGATATTCTTGAGGTTGAGGATCGACATAGTGGTTCTCCTTTCGACCCCGTCAAATTGGACTCGAAAGTGAATGGCGTCGATTACGCCCGAGGTAATGGAAATGCGGAAGGCGGAGGTATAGCTCTCTGGACGAAGGAGATAATCATGCAAGTCGCGACGCTGGGCGAACAATTGCGCGAATGGCGCACGCGCCGCCGGATGAGCCAGATGGACCTTGCGCTCGATACGGAGATATCGACGCGGCACCTGAGCTTTATCGAGACGGGCCGGTCGAAGCCGAGTGCGGCGATGTTGCAGCGGATCGCGGATTGCCTCGAGGTGCCGCACCGCGCACGCAACGCGCTGCTGCTCGCCGCCGGCTATGCGCCCGACTATCAAGAACGGCCGCTCGACAGCGACGAGATGGCGGGCATGCGCGCCATCGTCGAGCATGTGCTGAAGGGACACGAACCCTATCCCGCACTCGCGGTCGACCGGCACTGGAACATGGTCGCGGCGAACGGCGCGGTCGAAATCCTCGCTCAGCTAGCCGCCCCGCACCTGTTCGAACCGCCCGTCAACGTGCTCCGTATTGCCCTCCATCCCGAGGGTTTGGCCCCGCATATAGCGAATCGCGGCGAGTGGCGGGCGCACCTGCTCGAGCGGCTCGACCACCAGATCGATGCGAGCGGCGACGCCGGATTGATGGAATTGCGCGCAGAACTGGCCGGCTATCCGGCCGAGACCGAAGAGCATCATCGTGGCGCGGCGAACGGCATTGCGGTGCCGCTGATCCTCGACACGCCGATGGGGCAGATTCGCTTCGTCTCGACGGTGACGATCTTCGGGACGCCGGTCGATATCACGCTGTCGGAGTTGGCGATCGAAGCCTTCTTCCCGGCGGATGCGGAGAGCGCGGTGCTGCTGCAGGCGATGGCGGCGAAATAATTACCCTCGTTAGCGATTTAGCGGCGCTTGCCCTTGTGCTTGATGTTCGCCGGGCGACCGCGCTTGCCGACCATATGCTTGCCGGCCTTGTCCTTCGTGGGGCGCGTCCCCTTCAGCCCATCGCGTCGCGGCGGGCGGTTGCGGAAGCCGCCCTCCGGTGCGTCCGGCAGTTCGAAACGAAGCGCACCGCTGATCGGGTTGGCATCCATCAGTCGGAGCTCGATCCGCTGCCCGGTCGTGTAGCTGACGCGGCCATGTTCGCTGTCGAGGCTGCGTGCCGCTTCGTCGTAGAAGAAGCGCTCGCTGCCAAGCGTCGACACCGGCACGAGACCGTCGCCGCCGAGGCCGTCGACGGTGGCGAAAAAGCCGAAGGGCTGGACGCCGGTGATCCGCGCGACGACAATCTCGCCGGTCTTGGTCGCGAGATAGGCGGCGACATAGCGGTCGACCGTCTCGCGCTCGGCTTCCATCGCGCGGCGTTCGAGCGCGCTGATCGCCTCACCTATGCGCGACAGGCCTTTTGCGTCGGCTTCCCCCAGCCCTGTGCGAGCAGGCAAATCTTTCGGCTTGCCTGGCACTTCCAGCTTGTACGAATCGACAAGCGCGCGGTGAACAATCAGGTCGGCATAACGGCGGATCGGCGAAGTGAAATGCGCGTAGCTGCCGAGCGCGAGGCCGAAATGCCCTGCATTGGCGGGGCCATAATAGGCCTGCGTCTGGCTGCGCAGGATCGCCTGCATGATCTCGGGCAACCGGTCGTCTTCCGAAAAGCCGTCGATCAGGCGGTTGAACACTGCGGGCGTGATGACCTGCCCCAGCGAGAAGCTCTGCTCGAATGTTTCGAGATAATCCTTGAGGCCGACGAGCTTCTCGCGGCTTGGCGGCTCGTGGATCCGGTACATGACGGGCGATTTCTTCGCCTCCAGCGCCTTAGCCGCGGCGACGTTGGCCGCGATCATATAATCCTCGATCAAGCGCATCGAATCGAGCCGGTCGCGGACGCGGATTTCGGCGATGCTACCCTGTTCGTCGAGGATGACCTGGCGTTCGGGCAGGTCGAGGTCGAGCGGGTCGCGCGCGGCGCGCGCCTTCGCAAGCAGCGCCCAGCAAGCCCACAGATTCTTGAGGGTCGGCAGGACGTCGGCGTCCCATTCGTCGCGCGGCGCGTCGGCATCATAGGCGGCTTGCGCATGTTCGTAGGCGATGTTCGCACGGAGCCGGACGAGCGCCCGTACGAACCGCCATGAGGTGACTTTCCCGTGCTTGTCGATGACAAGGTGACACGCCATCGCGGCACGGTCCTGCCCCGCTTTCAGCGAACAGACGCCCGCCGACAAGGTTTCGGGCAGCATCGGAACGACCTGGTCGGGGAAATAGACGCTGTTGCCGCGCCGCCGCGCCTCGCGGTCGAGCGCGCCGTCGGGACGGACATAATAGCTGACATCGGCAATCGCGACGATTGCCCGAAAGCCGCCCTTGTTGCCGGGCTCGTCGTCAGGGATCGCCCAGACGGCGTCGTCATGGTCGCGCGCGTCGATCGGGTCGATCGCGACGATCGGCAGGTCGCGCAGATCCTCGCGCCCGTCGGGGGTGAGCGGCAGCTTGGCCGCGCGCTCGGCCTCGGCGAGCGTCTCGCCGTCAAAGACATGCGGGATCTCGTGGCGTGCAATCGCGATCATGCTCAAGGCGCGCGGCGCGAAGGGATCGCCGATGCGGTCGATAACCTTTGCCTTGATCGCCGGCCCGCGACCCGTCAGTTCGGCGCGAACGAGATCGCCGATATCGGCATCGCCCTTGTCGGCGACGGCAAAGTCATAGCGCGCACGCTTGTCGGCGGGACGCAGCCAGATCATCGGCTTGCCGCCGGGGCCGACGTCTTCGACAAGTACGCCGATCACCATCTCGGCACTCGCCTGCAACCGCTTCATCGGGTGCGCGACATGGCCGTTGCCGCGTTCCTCGGTGCGCGCGAGGATGCGGTCGCCGACGCCGAGGGCGCCTTTCCTCCCCTGCTCCATTACGCGCAGGCGCGGCGCCGGCCCGGCGCCTTCCCAACGATCGGGAACCGCCCAGAGATTGCTGCCCTCGATCGCGACCACGCGCAGCACGGTCACGCGCGGCAGACCGCCATGTTTGTGAAAGGCGCGGCCGGGAGCGAGATCGACGAGCCCCTCGTCGGTCATGTCCTTGAGCAGCGCCTTCAGCGCGATCTTTTCATTGCCGTGGAGCGCGAAATGCTTCGCGATCTCGCGCTTGCCGACCGCATCCTTGCTCTCTTCGATAAAGCGAAGGATCTGCTCCGACGTGGGCAGGCCTGCGGGCTTTTGCCGTTTCGCCAATTAGTAGGTCCGCCCGATGAGCACGCGCTCGACCGCCGGTTCGCCGGTGAAGAAACAGGTCCCGTCGGCGGGCGCAGCATCGAGCGGCGTGTTGCGCATCGTGAGCTTGAGCGCCTTCAGCTGCTCGACGATTCCGTCGAGGACCGCGCCGGTGGGGCGCGACCATTGCACCTCGACCCAGCCGGTGAACTTGCCTTCGCCAGCATAGTGCGCGGCAAGATCGGTCACGTCGCGGCGGATATTGGCGTGGAGCCGCTCTTTCGCCTCGGCATGGAGATTGCCCTGGATCTCGCCGAGCGTCGCGACGGCCGCCGCAACAAACTCGCCGCGCGGGACAAAGGCGCTGTTGAGCTTGCCGTCGTCCTTATAGAGGCGGTCGCGGCGGATCACCGCGACATTGCCGCCAGCGACGTCGCGCGGGCCGATTTCGACGATGATCGGCGCGCCCTTCTTGACCCAGCCCCAGCGCTTGGTCTGCGCCTTGTTGGCATTGGTGTCGAACAGCACGCGAACGGGTTCGCGGAACGCATCGAGCGCCTTCAACTCCTTCTCCAGCGAAGCGCAATAGTCGAGGATTGCGGCATCCTCTTCATTGTCGCGCAGCATCGGCACGATGACGATCTGGTGCGGGGCGATCCGCGGCGGGCAGCGGAGGCCGTCGTCGTCGCCATGCGTCATGATCACCGCGCCGATCGTGCGGGTCGTCATGCCCCAGCTGACGGTGTGGCACAGGCTGTGCCCGCCATCCTTGTCCTGGAAGCGGATATTCGCCGCTTCGGCAAAACCGGTGCCAAGATAATGCGAGGTGCCGGCCTGCAGTGCCTTGCCGTCCTGCATCATCGCCTCGATCGAAAAGGTCGCGGCGGCGCCGGGGAAGCGCTCGTGCTCGGGCTTTTCGCCGACGATCACCGGGACAGCGAGCGCGTCTTCGGCGACGCTGCGATAAAGCTCGAGTGCGCGCATCGTCTCGGCAAGCGCATCTTCCTTGCTGTCGTGCGCGCTATGGCCTTCCTGCCACAGGAATTCGGCGGTGCGCAGGAACATGCGCGTGCGCATTTCCCAACGCACGACATTCGCCCACTGGTTGACCTTCAGCGGCAGGTCGCGCCAGCTTTGCACCCAGCGGCTCATGGCCGCGCCAATGATGGTTTCCGAAGTCGGCCGGACGATCAGCGGCTCCTCGAGCTTCGCCTGCGGGTCGGGGATCAGCTTGCCCTTGCCGTCGCTGATCAGCCGATGGTGCGTGACGACCGCCATTTCCTTCGCGAAACCATCGACATGGTCGGCTTCCTTCTCAAAGAAGCTCAAGGGAATGAAGAGCGGGAAATAACAGTTCTGGACGCCCATATCCTTGATGCCGGCGTCCATGATCGCCTGGATGCGTTCCCACATGCCATAGCCCCACGGCTTGATGACCATACAGCCGCGAACGCCCGATTCCTCGGCAAGATCGGCTTCCGCAATCACTTCCTGATACCAGGCCGCGAAGTCGGCCTGCCGGGTTACGCTGAGCGCATGTTTGACCATGATATTTCGTATTTTCCAAAGCTGGGGCGCCGCGGCGGCCCGATTAATTCTTCTTGGCGAGAGCGGCCTTGAGCTCGGCCACCTCGGCCTTGAGCGCGGCGATCTCCGCGTCCTTGGCCTTGTTTCCGCCCGCTCCTGGCATGAAAGCGCCCGCAGCCTGCTGGAACATCTCCATATTGCGCCGGGTCAGTTCGGCGAGCGGGTTCGACCCCAGCGCTCCCTCCAGCGCCGAGCGGACGTCGTTCTGGTTCTTGCGGAACGCCGTCATCGACGCTTCCAGATATTGCGGAACCATCGACTGCATCTTGTCGCCGTACATGCCGATCAGGTGGCGCAGGAAATTGACCGGCAGCAATGTTTCGCCGCGCGTTTCCTCGTCCATGATGATCTGCGTCAGGACATTGTGCGTGATATCGTCGCCGCTCTTCGCATCGACGACGCGAAATTCGCGGCCATCGCGCACCATCGCCCCCAAATCCTCGAGCGTGATGTAGCAGCTGCGTTCGGTATCATAGAGCCGCCGGTTGGCGTATTTCTTGATCGTGACGACGCCATCATCCGCCGCCCCCTTGGACTTCGCCATCTTGACCCGCGCTCCTTGCATTCCGGACCATGGCGATCGCGCCGCGCCGGACAGACCCTCGCATTAGCATCAAATTATGATGCGTCGCAACACGCGCAGAATAGGGCTGTGCCGGGCGCTGAAGTCGGGGATGATTCGGCGCACTTCCGCGGCCATCGCCTATATTCACCGCCTAATATATGGCTCCTCGCGTGATCGCTTCACCGATGGAGTGGCTCGGGCCATCGCCGAAGCCTCCGCGCCTCGCCCTGCGACGGGCAAAATGGCAAAACGTAACTTAGTTACAATCGAAACGTTATTCGTGACATTTTTTTCGCAACATGGGCGACATGGAGGCAATTCATGTCGCTGGAAGACAAGCATATTATCCGGGCGTTTTCGCGGAGAGGAGCCTGCACTGTTGCTAAAATAGCACATAGCGGCTGTCATAAAGGTGGTGTGACATAAAATTGCCATGAGGGGCTTGTGCTCCCCGTTTTTTCAGTCTCTCTAAAGGGCAATCCGTTCATTTTCGATTTTCGAACGGGCCAACCGGGGAGTTACATTGATGAATAGAAAGCACCTGCTCGTGGGTGCTGCTGCGTTTGCAGTGGCAATATCCGTGAGCCAGCCCACGTTTGCCCAGGAAGCTGCGCCTGCGGACGAGGCGACCACGACGAATACCGCCACGACCGACGCCATCGTCGTCACCGGCTCGCGCATTCGCCGCGACGAATTCTCGGTCGCCGAACCGATCACCGTCGTCACCGCCGAAGAAATCACGCAGGCGGGCTTCAACAGCGCTGCCGACGCGTTGCAGAGCAACGCCGTGACCCAGGGTTCGGGCCAGATCAACAACTTCTACGGCGGCTTTGTCACCGACGGCGGCACCGGCGCGAACACGCTCGGCCTGCGCAACCTGGGTCCGGCACGTACGCTGGTCCTGCTGAACGGTCGCCGCCTGGCACCGGCCGGCACGCGCGGCAACGTCGTCGCGGCCGACC
>JAFAED010000021.1 GCA_023424275.1 Pseudomonadota bacterium
ACGACATTCTCCTCGCCATTCTTCGAACGCTCGGGAGGAAGGGTCCAGATGCCGTCCACAACCTCGCTTGCTGGCGCTTCGAACATTTCGCTCCGCCTGGCGGCCGTGAGCAGAAGTAGAACAAAACCGCGGCGGTATAGCAGCTCCTCACCAACCAGAGCGCGAAAGAGCCAGCCGATCTCTTCGTCGTTCAGGAAGCGCATATTGTTTTTCGGGCCGGTGTCGAACCAATTGGAATTGAGCGTTGCCGCTGGATGCTGCGGGAGAATGATGCCAGCCATTCGTCCCTCGCGCCCTGCACACCATTTAAGAAAGCAGCTGAGCTCGCCCGCCATCTTGTTCGCGCGGCACTTCGATGCCTCGGCCTTGTCGTAGACCGCGTCCCAGCATTCGTCCTCGGTGAGTTCAACAAGGACCTTGGTACCCAATCGCGGTTCGATATCTCGCGCGTAAATCTTGTCCTTGTCCGAAATCGTCCGCGGCTTGAGCTTCTTTCGGTGGCCCTGACGCATAGCGATCATGTAGAGCTTATGCGCCGACGCGAGAGACATCGCTCGGTCGAGCTCTCTCTTCTTCGTCTCGCGCGGGTCTTCGCCGCGCCCGACCGCCAGGCTCAGCGGGCCCGCCCATTCGCGAGCCTCGCCGATCGAAAAATCTGGAAAGCCTCCAAGCACGAGTTCGACCGTCGTTTTGGAGCCCGGGATCAGCCGCTTGAAGCGCCAGCGCTTCTTGCCGCCACCGGTAACGATGATGGAGAGACCTTTGACTTCGCGATCAGCCATTGAGCCCGTGCGTAATTCGTCGATGAGCGACGGGGTAAGAGCTACGGTCTGTTTCATGATAAACCTCGAACCATTCGAGGCGATAAAAACACTCGCGAAAATCCCCCGAAAGTTGGGTCTAAAATCGTCCAGATTTGACCCGAGTTGTCTAACAAACTGACGACAACAGGAAGGAAAAGCGACGCATTCACCACCTCGAAAACCGGCAGAAAACTGCCAAAAATGCGAGGATTGAATGTGATTCGCGGTTGGTAGCGGAGGAGGGACTCGAACCCCCGACACGCGGATTATGATTCCGCTGCTCTAACCTGCTGAGCTACTCCGCCCCATAAGGGTCGCCGCGACGGGCGAGCAGCGCCTATAGGCAGCGCGCCGCTCTTGGTCAATATCATGTCGGCTATCCACGAAAATTGCGCGCGAAGGCGGTCTGCCATGGCCCGCCGAGGTAATGATGCGCAGCGATTCCCGTGATTGCCAGCGCCCGCGGCCGAAACATGGCGCCCAGTTCGTCAAGGAGCGTCCGGGCCTGCGCGGCCGCCACCTTGTTCTGAACCGTGATGTGAAGTCGCGGCGTTCCCCGATCCTGCGACGTCAGCATTCCGGCGAAATGATCGGCGATGCGCGCGCGCACCGCCAGCAGGTCGGGACTATCGATACGAAAGGCGACGCCGCCGCCCAGCGAATAGACGTCGCGCAGCCTTGCTGCCGGAGGCGGCGTCTCGCCGGCAATGCGGCGGATCAGCCGATCGAGTTCGTCGAGGCAGGACGGCGGCAATTGGTGGAACAGCGTGATATGTGCCGCGAGATGATTACGTTCGGGCGGGAAATGCGCGGCGCGCAGATTGTCGAAATATCGCTGGTCCGCCGCACCCATCGTCGCGGTTACGATGATGGGCACGGCGCCAGCGGTCCGGTAGGGAGGGGGGAAGCCCGGGCCGGCTGATACGAGAAGGGATGGAGGGGACAATTTCGGGGGAGGTTTGCCGCCGTCCATGGGACGCCCTTTCTCGTTACCCGATCATTGGTCGAAAACGCTTCTGCGATCCAATCGATTAATTGGCTTAGAATGATCGGCGATAGCGATCAGGATCGAATACCCGATTATAAACCGTTCCAGAAAGCCTTTAACGCGGCGGCGACCTCGACCGGGCGTTCGGCGATGGCCCAATGCCCTGCCCCCTCGATCACCGTCAGCGGCGTGCCGGTGTTCGACGCGTAACGCTGCGCGACCGACAGCGCGACATAGGGATCGCCCTCGCCCCAAACCAGCGCACCGTTCGCAGGCAATTTCGCAATATCGCGTGCCCAGTCATGCTCGAAGCTCAGCCCCTTTGCCGAGCGATAGAGTTTGAGGATGGCACGGCGCTTGTCCTTGTTCCTCCATTGCTCCGCCTCTTCGCGCGCGATGTCGGCGGGCATGCCTTGCGCCGCGAGCCCATCGGCGAGCTTGTCGGCCTTGCTGAGCGCCATGAAGATTTCGCCAAGGATCGGCGTGTTCCAGATCCGCGCGATGCGGTGGCCGCGGTAATCGGGTTCGATCACCGCATTCGAGATCGCCCAACTGCGGATGAGGTCGGGGCGCAGCATCGCGACGCGCTGCGCGATCAGCGCGCCCCAATCGTGCCCGACGATGTCGATCGGGCCGTGCGCGGCGTACAGCGCCTCCGCCTGCCCCACCGCCCAGTCGGCATCGGCGTCCTTGGTCGCCGCGAACCCGGCCGGGAGCGGCGCGGTGAAGCCGGGAAGCGCCGGGACCGCGACCGGCGCGTCGCCAAGGTCGAGTTCGGCGAGCAAGGGCCGCCAGATCGCCGGGCTGTCCGGAACGCCGTGTAGGAAAAGCTTGGCGGTCGTCATGCGTTCACCCCTTCGGCAAATAGATGATCCAACTCCGGTCGGTCGGCTCGATCCGCCCCTCGCGATAACCGCCGGCGAGTAGCGCGGTGTTCGCATCGGCGCGAACGAGCGTCATATAATTCCACTGGCCGCCAAGATCATAGTCGAGGCGCGTGCCGGTGCCGCGGGCGACATCGAAGATTTCCGGCGCCGTGTCGCCCGCCGCGACGAGCACGCGGTTTCCGGGGAGCAGCAGCAGGCCGTCGGCGATCTTGAAGCGCGGGTCGGCAAGGGTTCCGGCTGGAACGAAGCGGCCGGCCGCGACGTCGAAGCGCTCGACCGAGCGTAGCTTGCCATCATAATCGCGAACGTCCGATCCGCCGACGATCAGCACATCGCCGTTCGCCAAGCGCACCGCGCCATGCTTGTAGCGCCCCTCTGCCATCGGTCCTGCAGCGCCAAACTGATCGGTCGCAGGATCGAAGATTTCAGCGCTTGCGAGCGCCCGGCGCGGCTCGCGATCGGGGCGCCCCCCGCCTGCGACGAGCACCCGGCCGTCGGCAAGCAGCGTCGCCGTCGCACCGCTTCGCGCCGTTCCGAGTGCGCCGACGACCGTGAGGCGCCCCGATGCGGGATCGAAGATTTCGGCATCGGCGCGCACATTCGCGCCATCATAACCGCCCGCGATCAGGATGCGGCCGTCGGCAAGCCGGGCGATCGCGGGCGCGTTGCGCGGCGACGCCATCGCGGGTCCGGCGGTCGAACGCCCCGTCGCCGGATCGAAGATTTCGGTCGAAGCCGAAACGCGCCCCTCGACCCACCCGCCGAGGACCAGCACACGTCCGTCGGGCAGCGCCGCCGCCGACGGCTGGATGCGTCCGGCAAGCAGATGGCCGGTACCGGAAAGCTCCATCGTCGCGGCATCGATGATATCGACGGTGGCGCTGGCGGGACCGGCTTCGCAACCGGCACGGACGCAACCGCCGATGGCGAGCAGCTGGCCCTTGCCAGTGGCGACCAGCTGGTGCGTTGCGCGCGGCGTACCGAGGATCGGACCATTTTCGATGCGGACGCCATTCGCGTCTTCGGCGGCACTCCCGTCACCCGTCATGCAGGATGTCATCGCCAGCAGCAGAAACAGGCTGGCCGGAAGATTTCGCATCGCCTTTCCTCCCATCCGGCGGCCGGGCCAGCTACTCCATTTCCCCCCGCTCGCGGCG